>CAIKGX010000038.1 GCA_903827075.1 uncultured beta proteobacterium
CAACTGATGGGCACTAATGTTGATCATGAGATCAAAGGGCTTACGATCTTCTGGAAGATTCCAAAGATCTTGATTGCTGAAAATATTTTCAATAATGACGTTACCCACTTCGACAATCAAACCATTCTTTTCGGCAAAGGGAATAAAGTCATCCGGCATGACTATTCCGAATTCAGGATCGTTCCAACGTGCTAAGGCCTCATAGGCCACTTCCTCTTGATTGCAATCAACTACTGGCTGATAAACCGCAAAGATCTGCTTTGAGGCGCAGGCATTCTTTAAGCGAGATAGATAATCACTTTTTTGATTAAATTTCTCCATTAAACCAATATCAAAGAAGCGATGGCTGAGATGTGGATCACTCTTGGCTGCATACATGGCTAAATCGGCATACTTCAAAATATCATCAAATTGGCTCTCTTGATCTCCAAATATAACGATGCCAATACTTGCCTTGGCTTGAACATAAACTCCATCACCCAGATCATGATGCTCAGTGAACCCCTCTAAAATACGCTCAATCGCTTCTTCCAGTATTTTTTTGGCATCTGCAACAGTAGTGCCAATCTCCTCAAACAGGATTAAATACTCATCCCCACCAATGCGAGCAACGATATCTTTAGGCCGTATGGCCTTCTGTATTCGGGCGCCAAATTCTTTAAGAAGCACATCTCCAATATTATGACCATAGGTGTCATTTACATTTTTAAAGTTATCCAGGTCCAAAAACATCAATCCAGAATAGGTTTTATTGCGAGCCGATTCACTAATGGTCCGATGGATTCGGTCTTGAATGTACTGGCGATTAGGGAGATTAGTTAAGGAATCAAAAAAGATGAGTTCTTGTATCTTTTCTTGAGCGGCTTTCTCATTACTAATGTCGGTAATGGCACCCACCATCCGCAGCGGTTCTCCCGACTCAGATCGCTCTACAATCGCCCCTTTATCTTCCATCCAAACTACACGACCATCACCTCGTACCATTCTGTACTGAGCCTGGTACTCCTTGCCTGTAGCTAGCGTTACGTTTAAGCGATCGAGAACTACACTCAAATCCTCAGGATAAATGCGGTTTTTAAAATCCTCAACGGAGAAATAGGTCTGCTCTGGATCTTCCCCTAGTAATTCTATCCAGCGTTGATTGTGCTTGACCTCGCCAGTCAGAATATTCCAATCCCATATTCCTTCTCCAGTGGCATTGAGAACATGGCGTAATTTTTCCTCAGAGTGAGCAGCATTTTGCTTGGCAATGCCCACTTTTTGCTGATGAAATTGAATCGTTAACTGTTCTCTTTCATTCTCAGCAATTGCCATCACAAGACCAGCAAATACCATGAACCTAAGCACCCCAAGAATCAATAAGGAGGAAAAGGAAATAGCATTGAAGGGCCCGCCTTCAAATGCGAATCCAATACCAAAGAACAGCACCATAACAGCACGAATACCCCAAACAAATGCCCCCAATGAATAGAGGATGCTGAGTATTCCAGCAAGATAAAACTTGCTTTGTTTGTAAAAATGATAGATCAGCTTGCATCCATACAAACTCACTGCCAAAGTGACTATTGCGACCACTGCTGGCTGGTATCTCGGACCAAAATATGCACTCACAAATACAAGGACGCCAATTAATATCATTGACAAAAAAACAGTGTTAATGACTACCTTGTGTAGGGGTGCGCTCCTACCTGACAGGCAAAACAAGGAGTAATTAAAAAGAATAGCTGCTGCAAAAGTCAGGCCGTTGCTTAACTTATACCCAAGCCATTCAGGTAATTCTGAGCTGAAGGAAAGGAGGACCACTCCGATGCAAATACTAAAGGAGCCAATCGCCCAGTAGGTAATATAAGGTGGTCTACTCTTTTTAAATTGGATGAGCAATAAAGCGCCGCCAGCAAAAGAAAAGAGGCCGAAAAACAAAAATAAAGAATAGATAAAGGCGCTTGCCGTCATGTTTAATTAGTATTAGGTCAATTTACTGCGTGATTATGATTGGCCATCATGACAGATTCGAAATGGCAGATCTGATGGCTGGTACTAATTCTTGAGCTAACTTCTGACGGGTTTGCAAAGTTTCTTGACTAGTTATCTGAGTCTTTGCTGACCAAACCGACCCCGGAAAGGTTGAGGGCGAGGGCTAGGACGGGAAG
>CAIKGX010000039.1 GCA_903827075.1 uncultured beta proteobacterium
ATTGTGCGGGGGTAGGAATATGAAGCATATCGTTCAACAAATCCATTTTGTAGGTATCGGCGGCGCCGGTATGAGTGGTATTGCTGAAGTGCTGCTCAATTTAGGTTATCAGGTATCCGGCTCGGATTTATCTGATGGGGTAGCGACAAAGCGCCTCAAAGAGCTGGGCGCAGTGATTCATATTGGGCATGACCCGAAAAATATTGGTACTGCTGAAGCGGTAGTGATTTCTACAGCAGTTGCTGGAAATAATCCTGAAGTATTGGCGGCGCGTGCTGCAAAAATTCCTGTTATTCAGCGTGCAGTAATGCTGGGTGAATTAATGCGCTTAAAGCAGGGCATTGCTATTGCCGGTACCCATGGAAAAACGACGACCACGAGCTTGGTAGCTTCTGTATTGGCTGAAGGTGGTTTGGATCCCACATTTGTGATTGGTGGAAAACTCAACTCTGCTGGTGCTAATGCGCGCTTAGGCCAGGGCGATTTTATTGTGGTGGAAGCGGATGAGTCAGATGCCTCATTCTTACAACTCTTTCCTGCAATGGAAGTGGTCACCAATATTGATGCTGATCATATGGATACCTACCAGCACGATATGGCTAGATTAAAGCAGGCATTTGTACAGTTCATTCAGCGCATGCCCTTTTATGGGGTAGCCGTACTGTGTATTGATGATGACAATGTAAAGGACATCATTCCTTTTGTCTCACAGCCTATTTTGCGCTACGGTTTATCTGCAGAAGCAGATATTCGCGCGAGTCATGTTCGGGCGGTAGGAACGCGCATGCACTTTACAGTAGATCGTCGCACCGTTCGGCGGCATGGTAACAAACCAGGGCAGTTGCAAGTGCAATTAAATTTACCTGGTCTGCACAATGTCCGTAATGCGTTGGCGGCAATTGGCATTGCTACCGAATTGGGTGTCAGTGATGATGCGATTGTGAAAGCCTTATCTGAATTTGGTGGCGTTGGTCGTCGTTTCCAGCGTTATGGAGAAATTCCGTTGGCAGCCGGTGGTAGCTATACCTTGATAGATGACTATGGCCATCATCCAGTAGAAATGGCAGCCACTCTCGAAGCGGCTCGTGGCGCTTATCCTCATCGTCGCTTGGTTTTAGCATTCCAGCCACATCGCTTCACTAGAACGCGTGATTGCTTTGGTGAGTTTGTGCAAGTGATCAAAAATTTTGATGCCTTAGTATTAACTGAGGTGTATCCAGCAGGTGAGGCAAAGATACCTGGCGCCGACGGCAAGAGTCTGATGAAATCTGCTATTGCTGAGGATAAATCGTCGAAAGGCTCGCTCGATATCTCTGCTGTCGCTTTTGCAGCAACGGTTGCTGAGATGCCTGAAAAATTAGCTGCTTTATTACGTGATGGTGATGTTGTCATCACGATGGGCGCAGGCTCGATTTCTGGTTTGCCTCATATATTGGCGGAGGCAAAACATGTCTAAGCTATGGGGCGATCGTGTGAAAAGCGATTTAGCGCAATTGGATGTTAAGAACCTAGGTAGGGTCGGTGTTTTATTGGGCGGCCGCTCTGGTGAGCGTGAGATTTCTCTCATGTCTGGCAATGGGGTATTAGAAGCTTTGATTTCTAAAGGCGTTGATGCCCATGCATTTGATTCTGGCTTACGTTGCCCAACTGAAATTGCAAAAGAAAAATTTGATCGTATTTTTATTTCTTTGCATGGCCGTTACGGTGAGGATGGAACAATTCAGGGATTACTTGATTTGTTGAACTTGCCGTATACCGGTAGTGGTGTGTTGGCCTCAGCTTTATCGATTGACAAAATTGCCACTAAGCAAATCTGGCTCAGCAATGGTTTATCTACTCCGGATTTCGAAGAGCTCACAGCAAGCAGCGATTGGAATGCAGTCGTCAAACGCTTAGGTTTGCCTTTGATTGTGAAGCCAGCCCACGAGGGATCCTCTTTGGGCTTAACTAAAGTGAAGTCAGTTGATGAGTTACCTGCCGCTTATCGGCTGGCTGCCGGTTTAGATAAAAAAGTGATTGCAGAAACTTGCATTATTGGAGATGAACTAACCTGTCCATTAGTTGGCAGGGGAAAGAGTGCTGAAGCATTGCCCGTCATCAAAATCATTCCACCACAAGCCAATTATGATTTTCACAATAAATACTTCTCTGATGAGACTCAGTATTTATGCCCAACTGGATATTCAGATGATGTGAATATCGCTATACAAGAATTAGCTTTAGCTGCCTATCGTGCCTTGGGTTGCAGAACTTGGGGGCGGGCTGATGTGATGTTGGATCAAAAAACGGGTAAGCCCTATCTGCTGGAGATGAACACTTCCCCTGGTATGACCTCGCATTCATTGGTGCCGATGGCAGCAAAGGCTGCAGGTGTTGATTATGCGGATTTGGTTCTATGGGTGCTTAGCCAGACTCTGGTTTCTACAGAGGATCGAAAAGAATGAAGGCCATGAGCGCATTCTTTAGCTGGTTTGGCGAGGTATTCGTATTTATGATGGCGCCTCTTTGGAATCATCCAGAGCGGATGCAGAAGGTAAGCCGCTTTTTGATGCGTTGTTTTGCCGTGATGGTTTGTGTTGGTGTTTTAGTTTGGTTAAGTCAGCGGCCAGTATTTACGTTGCGTCAAGTTCTGGTAGAGCCAGTTGCTGGACAGACTTTAAAACACATTAGCAAGCCTTTAGTGAAGCAGCAGATTTTAGAAACGGTTCAAGGTAATTTTTTCAGCGTCCGTTTAGAGGATGTAAAGCGTGGTTTTGAATCACTCCCTTGGGTTCGTCATGCAAATGTTCGTCGTGTATGGCCTAACGGTTTGATTGTGAGTATTGAAGAGCAAAAGCCATTTGGTACATGGGGTGGGGCAGATAGCCAGACGCTGATGAATGCGCATGGTGAACTCTTTGCTGGTCGTGCATCTGAGGCTGGAGAAGGTACCCATTTAATTGATTTTTATGGGCCAGAAGATGCTAGCAAAGAGGTAATGCGTCTTTATGAAAAAGCGAATGCTTGGTTTAAGCCCTGGGATTCTGAGGTGAAGAGCTTAACTCTATCGGAGCGCTATGCCTGGCATGTCAAGTTATCAAACGGTATGAAGGTGGAGTTTGGGCGTGACGAAGAAAGCTCTGACAAAACACTAACGGAAGACCGCGTTGCCCGACTATTTAAGTATTGGCCACAGGTTCAAGAGAAATGGGTCAATCGTGTAGATGCGATTGATCTTCGATATGCAAATGGTTTTGCGGTTCATCTTGCTTCTGCGAGTGTGAAAAAGAGTGATGCAGATGGTAAAAAAAGTGAGCAGAAGCAATGAGGAATAAGAATGAGTAAAGATAATCGCGATGTATTAGTCGGCTTGGATATTGGAACATCCAAGGTAGTGGCCTTGGTCGCTGAATTGACAGCTGACGGTCAATTTAATGTTGTTGGTGTGGGACAAACCGCCTCCAAAGGCTTGAAGAAGGGCGTAGTTGTCAATATTGAGGCCACTGTTCAATCAATTCAAAAGGCGCTAGAAGAGGCTGAGGTAATGGCCGATCGCCAGATCGTTCAAGTATTTACAGGTATTGCAGGTAATCACATTGTGAGCTTTAACTCCAGTGGCATGGTAGCTATTCGAGACAAAGAGGTGAGCGCCGGTGATGTAGAGCGCGTGCTTGAAACTGCCAAAGCGATCAATATTCCGACAGACCAACAAATCCTTCATATTTTGGTTCAAGAATTCATCATTGATGGGCAAGAAGATGTGCGTGAGCCCATTGGTATGAGCGGCTTGCGACTCGAAGTGAAAGTACATATCGTTACTGGCGCCGTTAGTGCTGCCCAAAATATTGTGAAGTGTGTCCGTCGTTGTGGCCTCGAAGTAAATGATCTGATTCTTCAACCACTGGCTTCTAGTTTGGCCGTGTTGACCGATGATGAAAAAGAGCTTGGAGTAGTGCTCGTAGATATTGGTGGCGGTACAACGGATATCGCGATTTACTGTCAGGGATCGATTCGTCATACAGCAGTGATTCCTATTGCGGGCGATCAAATTACGAATGATATCGCCATGGCATTGCGCACCCCAACTATCGAAGCAGAAGACTTAAAGATTGCACATGGCATTGCGCGCCAAGACATGGCGGATCCAACGGCCATGATCGACGTACCAGGAGTGGGTGATCGTGAACCACGCCCTATGTCTAAACAAGCCTTGGCTGCAGTCATTGAGCCACGGGTAGAAGAGTTATTTACTTTAGTCAGAGGCGTAGTGCGTGATTCTGGGTATGAAGACATGGTCTCCTCAGGAATCGTTCTCACTGGTGGCACTGCCTTAATGCCAGGCATGGTTGAGTTAGCAGAGCAGGTTTTCTTACGCCCTGCGCGCATTGGTACACCCGAGTATCGCGGGCATTTACATGAAGTATTACGCAGCCCCCGTTTTGCTACCAGTATTGGTTTACTCATGGAGGGTCAGGCGCAATTATTGCGTGGTCGTCGCGTGTCTCAATCTGGCACCTTGCAAGGTGTTGTCTCGCGTATGAAGGAATGGTTCGCAGGAAATTTTTAAGTTTTTATCGTCGTCGTCAACGTAGTACATTTATTGCCTAGGAGGGTATATGGAATTTGAAATGTTAGATCAAGAAACAGCCGGGAAAACCATCATTAAAGTGGTTGGAGTCGGTGGCGCTGGTGGCAATGCTGTCCAGCACATGATTAAACGTGGGGTAAATGGCGTAGAGTTTATTTGCATGAACACCGATGCTGGCGCTTTACAACGTTCTGAGGCATCTGTGAATTTGCAACTAGGCTCTAGCGGTCTCGGTGCTGGTGCTAAACCAGAAATCGGTGCAGCCTCTGCAGAAGAAGCACGCGCTCGTATTGCGGATGCACTGCAAGGCGCACATATGGTATTTATTACTGCTGGTATGGGTGGTGGTACAGGAACTGGTGCAGCTCCCATCGTTGCGCAAGTGGCTAAAGAAATGGGTATTTTGACTGTTGGTGTTATTAGCAAGCCATTTGACTTTGAGGGCGTAAAGCGCTTAAAGGTTGCAGAGAATGGCGCTGCCGAACTCGAGTCCTATGTAGATTCATTGATCGTGGTACTCAATGAAAAACTGTTTGAAGTGATGGGAGAGGATGCTGAGTTTGATAAAGCATTTGCATGTGCTGATGATGTATTGCATAACGCTGTTTCGGGTATTGCTGAAATCATTAACGTACAAGGTTTGATTAACGTCGACTTTGAGGATGTGAAGACAGTGATGGGTGAGCAAGGTAAGGCGATGATGGGAACAGCTACTGTTTCTGGCATGGATCGTGCCCGCTTAGCTGCTGAAGCAGCCGTAGCATCACCATTGCTCGAAGGTGTTGATCTGTCAGGCGCCCGTGGCGTATTGGTGAACATTACTGCAAGCCGTTCATTGAAATTGTCAGAGACTCGTGAAGTCATGGCTGCGATTCGTGGTTATGCAGCTGATGATGCAACCGTGATTTTTGGTACTGTCTATGATGAAACTTTGGGTGATGCATTGCGTGTAACCGTGGTGGCTACGGGTTTAAATAATCCCCAAGCACGTCAAAATCACCAACCAGAAGTAGTGTGGAGACAAGCAACGGGTACGCATGATGCAATGCCAACCATGGCTGACCTCAATAGCTTTGCTCCCGCAAGCGCTGCAGCTACGATTGGCAGGGCTAATAAAGACTCAGCTTTAGGCGCTAGCGCTGGTATGGCTTTGTCTGGCTCTGGGAGTATGCCTTCTATGGCCACTGCGCCAGCTGCCTCTGGGGTTGACTATAGCCAATATGATTTGCCACGGGTATTTCGCAGTTCGCGCGAAGCTACACCAGCTCCTACATTAGGTGCCGATAGCTCCCCTCAGGCAAAGACCATGTTGGATAAAGGGGCTGATTACTACGAAATTCCTGCTTTTTTACGTAAGCAAGCAGACTAAACCACTGCTCAATACAATAGATAGTTGCGAAATGCCAGCGCGGCGCCCCTCCGGACGACGAATCCCGCGCTAGCGTTGGCATACTTATTGACAACTATTTACTGGGAGATTTCATGATTGCAGTCGGACAAAAATTACCAAATGCTACGCTGTATGAGTTTTTGGATGAAGCAAGTGAAGGCTGTTCTATCGGACCTAATGCATTTGAAGTTGAAAAATTAGCAGCGGGCAAGAAAATTGTGATTTTTGCTTTGCCTGGTGCATTTACACCAACATGCTCTGCACAACATGTCCCTGGTTTTGTAGAGTACTTCGATGCTATTAAAGCTAAAGGTGTTGACGAGATTTGGTGTGTATCAGTGAATGATCCATTTGTTATGGGTGCATGGGGGCGTGATTTAAAAGTTGGTAAAAACGTTCGCATGTTAGGCGATGGCAGTGCTGAGTTCACCAAAAAGTTGGGCATGGAGTTTGATTTAGTTGCTCGTGGTTTAGGGGTGCGTTCACAGCGTTACGCTATGATTGTTGAGGATGGTGTGGTGAAGACTTTAGACCTCGAAGCCCCTGGTAAGTTTGAAGTGAGTGATGCTGCTTCCGTATTGAAGAAGCTTTGATAAATGCTTTCCTGAATTAAGAATAA
>CAIKGX010000040.1 GCA_903827075.1 uncultured beta proteobacterium
CATTTGGTAATAACACGTCTTTGCCGTAGCTTTGCCAGTTGCGCTCTGATGCGCCAGTAATGATTCCTTGATTAGCCAACTCCTGGACATTGGAGAGGAGTGGCACTAGACTCCAGTCAATCTGGGCGGTGCAATTTGAACCCCGTGCTAATTCCAGTGTATGACCAGCTAAACCAAAACCAGTGACATCCGTCAAAGCATGAACGCCTTCTAACTTAGCCAGATCAGGCCCTGCTGAATTGAGTTTGGTGGTATTTGCGATCATTTCCTCGTATCCAGAAGGGCTCAACATATCTTTTTTGAGGGCCGCTGACAGAATGCCTACGCCAATGGGTTTGCCCAAAATCAAGATATCACCCGCTTGAGCAGCCGCATTGCTCTTCACTCTTTTTGGATCAACAAGGCCAATAGCTACTAAGCCATAGATGGGTTCTACTGAATCAATCGTGTGACCACCAGCAATTGGAATGCCAGCACTACGACAGGCTTCAGCACCGCCCTCTAGAATGCGAGCAATCGTTTTATTGGAGAGTACCTTGATAGGCATGCCAACCAGCGCTAGTGCAAAGAGTGGCGTACCGCCCATAGCGTAGATATCACTGATCGCATTGGTGGCAGCAATTTTTCCAAAATCAAATGGGTCATCCACAATCGGCATGAAAAAATCAGTTGTCGCTACGATGGCTTGAGATTCATTAATTTGATATACAGCGGCATCATCGGATGTTTCAATTCCAATCAAGAGCTCTTTAGGAAAAGGCAATTGAGGGACGCTCTTGAGAATCTCAGAGAGAACACTAGGAGCAATCTTGCAGCCACAGCCACCGCCATGGGAGAGGGAGGTTAGTCTGGGTTCTTGAGCGGCGGTAAATATGTTTGTAGTCATGAGGTAGATATTACTGATTATTGACGAAGGAGGGATTCAATTTTGCCTTTTACTTCATCACCATCTGAATTCTCAATAGCTCCAATCCAGGCTCCTTCAATCGCCCCATTTCGACTAATTAAGAATGTAGTAGGGAGGCCGCGCGCCTTCCAGGCCTTATATGCCGTGCTATTGCGATCCAAGAGAATCTCAATCGCATTTTCTGGGATTCCATTCCCTTTAAGGAATTGCATGACTCTAGGTTTCATCTCAGCTAGATTAATAGCCAGCACCTTCAGTCCTTTTGAGCCATATTTTTCTTGCAGGTAAATTAATTCACCAAACTCTTCTCGACAAGGTTCGCACCAGCTAGCCCAAAAATTAACTATGACTACCTTACCCTTAAAGCTCGCCAGATCAATAGATTGACCAGTCAAATTATTTAATTGCAATGCGGGAGTTTGAGTAAGGCCAGTTTGTTTAGTTGGGCGCCATTGAGCATGGGCGGCAACAGAAAATACAAGCGTTACTAAGAAAAAAATAAGCGAGAGGATTGAACCCCTCGCTATTTTTTTTATCAGCAAATATCGCACTTACGGTTAGCCAATACGACGGCTAGTAATTTTGTACTTAAAGTTATCGGGGTCTAAGGAGTCAAAACGGCCTTCTTTATTTTCAGCTTGAGGGTACATCAAGAAAGGAATCTCACCTTTCTTGCCGAGTCCAGATCCAGGAAGGGTGATGTCGTGATCATAGTTATAGGCCATCCAATTCATTTCCCAGTTACCAAAGAGATAATCTCGTATCGCAATCACTTTAGGATCGGTAGCTGCTAAGCCACCTGTCTCTTCCAGAATTACTTTGCGAACATCTGCCGGGTCTACTGGAACCCAGCCATAGCCACTTGCATAAAACTCGGCGCGGCAATGCTGCGCTTTGGTGATATCACCCGCTTTACCAAGACTCTTATATCCACGCGCAGAGTCCGCAATGCGAATACCGTACACATCACGTGATGGCACGCCAACCGAACGCGCTAGAGCTACAAATACTGCATTGATATCAGCGCATTTACCACCTAGATTATTGGTTTCTAACATTAGCTTTACATCGCCTTGACCGCAGCCGCGTGTTTTTGGATTGCGATGGGTGTTATCTACCACCCAGTTATAAATCGCTTTGGCTTTTTCAACATCGCTTGCATTGGCGGGGAGGTTGGCAATACACTCTTGCGCCTTCGCTTTCACAATACCATCCGTTGGTAAGTATTTAGTGCCGCGAGTCCAAAACTTTTGCTCTTCCTTGGAAAGTTTCAAGGCTGGACTTGGGGTGGAAAATTCTAAGTGGCGATTTTTTGTGCTAACCAGCATAGATACTCTGACAGTATGGCTGGTAGCGGATTTATCCCATTGAGTCCACAGCATGCGAGCTTGCTTGTCAGGGGTTTCGTAAATTCTACTAACTGCCTTAGGGTCGGTACTTTCAGAATTGATCCCCAAGGTTTTGAAATAGTTTGTATCTACGATCAGTGGAAGAGGAATCCATGCCTCTGCAACTCCATTAGAGCCATCTAAATTCACCTCTGTCACGATTTCATAAGTCGTCCAATCGGGATTCGATTGTGCGAAAACGGATGAGATGGGTGAGAGGGCTGGGATGGCAAATGCACCAGCAATGGTTTTAATGGCTGAGCGGCGAGTGGTGATCATGGAAATGTTTTCTCTTTTGGATAAAATAATAATTAACGGCAAGCGATGATTCGTGTAGATATTTTAATAAAAACTATCTGTTAAAGCTTCTTTTAGGCGGGCTACTACGCTTTGCTGCTGGCTTGCCAGAGCGAGCTCCAGAACCTGCACTTCCAGCTGACTTAGGCTTTCTAGATTGTTGGTGTTGCTGACTGCGTAGCTGAATAGGTTGAGCAACAGCATTGGGATCTGGCTCAAATCCAGCAATCACTTCTTGTGGAAGTTTTTGTTTAATTAACTTCTCAATGTCTTTTAGCATTTGATGCTCATCCACACACACTAGGGATACGGCTACACCATTCGACCCAGCTCTACCTGTACGGCCGATACGATGGACGTAATCTTCCGAAACATTAGGAAGGTCGTAGTTCACTACGTGGGGTAATTGGTCGATATCAATTCCTCTGGCGGCGATATCAGTTGCTACTAAAACCGTGATCTTGCCATCTTTAAATTCAGCCAAGGCTTTGGTACGAGCACTTTGACTCTTATTGCCATGAATCGCCATGCTAGTAATACCGTCTTTCTCCAATTGTGTCACTAGCTTATTGGCGCCATGCTTGGTTCTCGTAAATACCAAGACCTGTTTCCACTGATTGCTGTTGATGAGGTGTGATAACAAAGGATGCTTCTTCGCTCTATCCACTGGATGAATTAACTGTGCAATAGCTTCATTCGCACTATTGCTGCGCGCTACTTCAATCAACTCAGGGGAATTTAATAAACCATCTGCGAGGGATTTAATTTCATCAGAGAAGGTCGCTGAGAAGAGTAGGTTCTGACGTTTCTTAGGAAGGGCAGCCAATATCTTTTTGATATCCCGTAAAAAGCCCATATCCAGCATCCGATCGGCTTCGTCTAATACGAGAATCTCAATCGCCTCTAAAGAGACGCATCTCTGTGACATCAAATCGAGCAAGCGACCTGGTGTGGCTACCAAAATATCTAAGCCTGCTTGAATCGCTTTAATTTGTGGATTGGCGCCAACGCCACCAAAGATGACGGCGGATTTGAGGCCAGTATATTTTCCATAGGTAAGGACGGATTCTTGAACCTGCGCTGCTAGTTCACGGGTGGGAGTCAAAATCAGTACGCGCAGTTGGCGCTTACCGGAACCCGGGGTAGTGCTCAGACGCTGCAAAATAGGCAGGGTAAAACCAGCAGTCTTACCTGTGCCGGTCTGAGCAGCTGCAAGTAAATCACCACCTTTTAATACGGCGGGAATCGATTTCGCCTGAATGGGGGTGGGGGTGGTGTAACCCTCTTCTTCAATTGCACGAAGAATGGGCGCTGATAAACCAAGATCTGTAAATAACATAGGAGCCAAAAGAAAATTGGCCCGTATTCAATTAAACGACTATCCCGGCCAATGGGGTGAGCTGCCACACTTGGAGTGTTTGCAGTAAGAGACCGTATTTTAAGCTATTGGTCAGCTGTAAACAGCCAATCGGGTAGGCCTTTGGGTTTGAGGGTAGTCGTATCGACGCAAACAATATGAAGTAGGGCGCTGGCAATCAACTCTGGCTCAGATCCTTCATTGATTCGTTTAGCGGTTTGCTTCACTTTTATCTGGGTACGGCCCCGATGTTCGATCACCTGATCGATGCTCAAGAGATCATCCAGGCGCCCCGGCTTATGAAAGTTCATGGTGAGCTCTCGAACGGGAAGAAGGATGCCAAATTCAGTGACGAGTTTACTTGGGCTCAAGTTGCGTTGATAAAGCCATTGAGCGCGACTGCGTTCAAATATCTCGAGATAGCGGGCGTGGTAAACAAAACCTGCTGCATCGGTATCGGAATAGCAAACGCGAAAGAGAAAGGGCGCATCGTCAGAAGAATGGGTCATGAGTTTTTAGGCGCTTTTATATTAGAAGAATCATATTACGATGTGGGATACCGGCTTCATCGTAAACCTCGCCTTGGGCAACAAAGCCCCATTTTTCATAAAAGGGGACTGCGATGAGTTGTGCATGCAAGAGATATTCCGCCATCCCTTGCTCTCTGCCATGCTCGATCAAGGCACCTAACAATTGCCCGCCGACACCTTGTTTACGATAACTCGCCAATACAGCCATGCGACCAATTTGACAGCGAGTGCGATTGAGCGTGACTAGGCGTGCTGTACCTACGCACTGGGTATTTAGAAAGGCTAAGGCATGGGCAGCAATGGGGTCAAACTCATCTATTTCCATTACTTCGGGAACCCCTTGCTCCTGGATGAATACCGCCTGCCTGATTGGGTAGGCTTGATTCTGTGCATCTTCCCAAGATTGAATCAAAATCACGCTATATGCCTGCTTTAAATGGGTTAATTGGGGTTTAGTCTTGATTTGGATGTCAATTTACCAAATCTAGATAACAGTAAGCCTAAATATTAGCCCTAAGGCCATAAAATCGCCTTAGATCATGGTTACAATCATTTTTGCAGGTACCACAAGGCGCCTCTTAAAACCCTTAACCCATTGGGAGTTATTTTGAAGAAATCATTAATTGCTGCATTAATTGCTTCACTCGGTTTAGTTGCCGCATCTTCAGTATTTGCTCAAGTACCCGCAAAAATGTTGCCATTGGCTGCTGAAGTAGTTGTATTGACAGCTACAGTTGATTCAGTAGACGTGAAAAAGCGCATTGTTGTATTAAAAGATGCTAACGGCAATCTTGTGCAAATGAATGTATCTAAACAAGTCAATGATTTAGATAAAGTGAAAAAGGGCGATGTATTTGTAGTTGAGCACGCTCAAGCTATTGCCGTAGGTTTGACTGCAGTTGCTAAAGATGCCAAGCCAGGCGTTTCTGGTGTGCGTTCAGTAGTCGTCTCTGGAAAAGG
>CAIKGX010000041.1 GCA_903827075.1 uncultured beta proteobacterium
GCTGAATTAATCAAAGCAAGAGTTGTTTAGGTGAGATTCATCAAAGCAACTTGAAATTGGGTTACATTGCCCCCTATTACAAAGAAGTAGCCATTCTGATAGAAAAGTGAATTAGCGCCTATGACACAAGAGAACCCAAATCCATCTCCAGAGCAAGAAAATCCTGGAGCTGATCCCCATGTAGATATGGCTGGGGCCACTGAATCTCCTGAGGCCGTTGTTAAAACGCCTGAGCAGGAAATTGCCGAGCTCACAGAAAAACTAACGGAGATGCAAGACAATTTCTTGCGTGCTAAGGCTGAGGGTGAGAATATCCGTCGCCGTGCTGCTGAGGATGTCACCAAGGCCCATAAGTTCGCCATTGAAAGTTTTGCGGAGCATTTAGTCCCAGTCACCGATAGCTTGTATGCAGCCTTAAATGCCGAGGCAGTTGATGCTAACGCGTTCAAGGAGGGTTTAGAAATTACCCTAAAACAACTGCTTTCTGCTTTTGAAAAAGGCCGAATGTCTGAAATTAATCCGGCTGTAGGGGATAAATTTGACCCCCACCACCATCAAGCGATCGCTTCAGTGCCTTCCGATCAAGAAGCCAATACCGTGGTTTCAGTGCTCCAAAGAGGTTATTCAATCTCCGATCGCATTCTTCGGCCGGCCCTAGTGACGGTGAGTGCACCGAAGTAATGCTTAAAAAATAAGCATTGGTAAGTAGTTTTACGGAAAAAAGGTTCAAAAAAGGCAGATTTCTGCCTTTTTTGCTGTTTTAAACCCTTGAATTGGGGCTTTTTGACCCCACTTACTCAGTATTGATTTATTCACAGCAGTTTAGGGATTACTTAATAACTTAATTTTTTGGAGCAATTATGGGAAAGATTATCGGAATCGACTTAGGAACCACCAATTCGTGTGTTTCAGTCGTAGAAAACAATGCACCTAAAGTTGTCGAGAACGCAGAAGGCGCTCGTACAACACCATCCATCATCGCCTACGTGGAAGATGGTGAGGTATTGGTTGGTGCACCCGCAAAACGTCAGTCAGTAACCAATCCACGCAATACCATTTACGCAGTAAAGCGTTTGATGGGGCGTAAATTTACTGATGCCGAAGTACAAAAAGACATTGGCTTAATGCCATACAAAATTATTCAAGCCGACAACGGTGATGCTTGGGTTGAGGCGCGCGATAAAAAAATGGCACCACAACAGGTGTCCGCAGAAATTTTGCGCAAAATGAAAAAGACTGCTGAAGACTATCTTGGTGAAGAGGTAACCGAGGCAGTGATTACAGTACCTGCTTACTTCAACGATAGTCAACGCCAAGCAACTAAAGATGCTGGTCGTATTGCTGGTTTGGATGTAAAGCGCATCATTAATGAACCCACTGCAGCAGCCTTGGCATTCGGATTGGACAAGCAAGATAAAGTCGATCGCAAGATTGCGGTTTATGACTTGGGCGGCGGCACCTTTGACGTATCGATTATTGAGATTGCTAACGTTGATGGCGAGAAGCAGTTTGAAGTGCTCTCTACTAACGGCGATACCTTCTTGGGTGGCGAAGACTTTGACCAACGCATCATCGATTGGATTATTGCTGAGTTCAAAAAAGAACAAGGCGTTGATTTGAGTAAAGATGTATTGGCATTGCAACGTTTAAAAGATGCTGCTGAAAAAGCCAAGATCGAATTGTCATCTGCACAACAAACAGAAATTAAC
>CAIKGX010000042.1 GCA_903827075.1 uncultured beta proteobacterium
AATTCAAAGTCAAAGATGCGCAATGCCAAGATGGCGCCAATTGCGGCGGAGGGCAGCCCAGCCAAAATCGTCAGAGGGTGAATATAGCTCTCGTACAGCACACCAAGGAGAATATAAATGACTCCTAGTGCCGCCAAAATCAAAATGACTTGACCTGATTGATTGTCCTTAAATACAGCAGCATCGCCACCATAACTGGTGATGATGGAAGAAGGCAGTCCAACCTCTTTAACGAAGCCGTCAATTGCCTTGGTAGCGTTGCCTAAAAATACATCTGGCGCTAGATTGAAAGAAATAGTGACTGCTGGAATTTGGCCTTGATGGTTCACTGCTGTAGGACCAATGGTGCGTACAAAGCTGGCTAAGCTAGATAGCGGAATTAATTTATCAGTGGCGCGACCCCTGACATAGACTTTATTGAGATCAGTCTCAAACCGACGATCATTCTCGGCTGTTTCCAAAATGACGTAGTAGGTGTTTACCGGCGTGTAAATCGTAGACACTTGGCGCTCACCAAAGGAGTTATAAAGCGCGGTACGGATATCGGCAATGGTGACGCCAGCACTAGCAGCCTGTTCACGATTAATCTCAATCTTGACGTTAAGCCCCTTCAGTTGTGAGTCACTAGTAACATCCCGAAATATGGGATCAGCACGCATTTTTTGTGTGAGTTTATCGGCCCATTCATTGACCCCTTCAAATCCAACGCTTTGCAAGGTAAATTGATAGCGACTCTTGCTGCTACGACCACCGAGTTGCAAGTTCTGAACAGGGCGCATATATACCTGTAGCCCAGGGATTTCTTTAAATTTATTACGAAGGCCCTCTATGACTTTGCTCATCTTCTCGCGATCAGCCTTAGGTTTAAGAATGATGAAAAAACGGCCTGTATTGCGACCAGCACTTTGACCGCCGCCTAAAATGGAAATGGAGTTTGCCACGTTTGGATCATTATTTACAATCTCTGCGGCACGATCTTGAAGTGCAAGCATGGTTTGAAATGAAGTGTCTTCAGCAGCCTCAGTAGTTGCTGTAATTTGACCAATATCTTCTTCTGGAAAAAATCCTTTTGGGCTATTTATAAACAAGGCAATCGTGATGAAGAAGGTAGCAATTGCCCCCCACAAAACTTTTTTGCGATTGACAAGAGCCAAGTCTAAATAGTGGATGTAGGTTTTAAGAGACCATTCAAATACGCGATCAAATTGCTTGGTAATAGCATATTCTTTGGGGTGGTCACCAGGCTTAGGCAAGAATCGGCTGCAAAGTAGGGGGACAACCGTCAGAGAAACTACTGCTGACACCAAAATAGATAGCGAAACCACTACTGCGAATTCTCTAAAGAGAAGGCCTATAGGGCCTGCCATGAAGAAGAGGGGTATGAATACCGCTACCAAAGAGATAGAGATAGAAATAATGGTGAAACCTACTTCCTTGCTACCCTTGAGCGATGCCTTAAGGGGATCCATACCTTGCTCAATGTAGCGCATGATATTTTCTAGGACAACGATAGCGTCATCCACAACCAAACCTACCGCAAGAGTGATTCCCAATAAAGAGATATTGTCTAAGCTATAACCCAAAAAGTAGAGCAAAAAGAAAGCGCCAATTAAAGAGATTGGCAAGCTCACTGATGGAATTAATGTTGCTGATACACGCTTGAGAAATAAGAAGATTACTAAGACCACCAATAGGATAGTTAAGGCGAGCGTGATATTGACGTCGTGGATCGCTTCAATAATGGACAGGGACCGATCGTTAATCATGGTCAACTGAATGGATGCAGGCATCTGCTCTTTAAATGTAGGGAGCAATTTTTTAACGGCTGCAACTACTTCGACGGTATTTGCATTGGGCTGACGCATGATGCCAATGGCAATAGAGCGCTCCCCGCCAGATGTTGCAAAAGTTTTTATATCTTCAAAACTCTCTTGAACATCAGCAACATCCCTTAAATAAACAGGTAGACCATTGCGCTGCGCTATGACGAGATCAGCGAATTCTTCAGCTTTCACTAACTGCGGATTAGCATAGATCGTGATCAGTTGGCGTGGGCCATCTAATGTGCCTACTGGACTGTTAGCATTGGCTTTATTAATGGCGATTGCCAATTCTTCCATGGTGATATTGCGGTTACC
>CAIKGX010000043.1 GCA_903827075.1 uncultured beta proteobacterium
GTGGTGGAACTCACGTTTCACGTACTGGGGATATTGGTAGTTTGAAGATTGTTTCTGAGGGTGGCGTAGCAGCGGGCATTCGTCGTGTTGAGGCAGTAACTGGTCAGAATGCACTCTATTTCCTCCAAGATTTAGAAGACAAGTTGAACGAAGCTGCCAGTATTTTAAAAACGCATCCTGGTGATTTAGTGAATCGTGTTGCCCAACTGCAAGAAAGTTTACGCTTGGCTGAACGAGAATTGGATAAGGTCAACTCTAAACTGGCAGCAAGCCAAGGTGATGAATTGGCCACCCAGGCAATCGACGTCAATGGTATGAAGGTATTGGCAGTCCGTTTGGATGGCGCTGACGCTCAAGTACTTCGCGAAACCATGGATGCCCTTAAGGCTAAGCTGAAAACTGCCGCGATTGTTTTGGCATCGGTGCAGGGTGATAAGGTTAGTCTGATTGCTGGTGTGACTGCAGACTCGATTGCTAAAGTCAAAGCGGGTGATCTCGTCAACTTTGTAGCTCAGCAGGTTGGGGGCAAAGGTGGCGGCAAGCCAGAGATGGCGATGGCTGGTGGAACCGATCCCAGTAAATTAGGCGCAGCCTTAGCTGGCGTGAAAGATTGGGTAGCATCTAAATGAGTGATGCCATCGAATTTAAGCTCGAGGTAGATGCCATTGGGATGAATTGCCCACTACCGATCTTGCGCACTAAAAAGGCTTTGGCAACCATGCAATCGGGTGAAGTTTTAAAAGTAAAGGCCACCGATGCGGGTGCTGCTCACGACTTTCCTGCCTTTGCCAAGCAGACTGGAAATGAATTGCTCTTCAGTGGTACTGAGGGCGATGTCTTAGTATTTTTTCTAAAAAGAAGATAAGTAAGAGGGCGGGGCCAGGGCTGATGCCCTGTCTTTGATTTCTTGGCTTTACTGATTAAGTTAAAGACCGGCTTTTTAAATAGGCTGCAAACTCAGTATTGACTTCTGGGTGACGCAAGGCAAACTCTACTGATGCTTTAAGGTAGCCTAGCTTGCTGCCACAGTCATAACGCACGCCATCATATTCATAGGCAAATACAGGCTCTTCTTTAAGAAGGGTAGCAATTGCATCGGTGAGCTGAATTTCACCACCAGCGCCAGGCTTGAGATTGCGGATATGTTTAAAGATTTCGGAAGAGAGGACATAACGCCCAACCACCGCCAAATTAGATGGAGCATCTTTGGGCTGTGGCTTTTCAACAATGCCGTTTAGGCGGTAAATGCCTTTGCTGACTTCAGAGCCGGCCACAATCCCATAAGAGCTACTTTTGGCCGGGTCAATTTTCTCTACGGCAATGACCGATCCATTTTGCTCGTTAAATACCTTGAGCATTTGTTTGAGAACGGGGGGCTGACCATCGAGTAAGTCATCAGCAAGGATGATGGCAAAAGGCTCGTCACGGACTAATTTTTCTGCACATAAAACAGCGTGACCTAAACCCAGCGCTTCTGGTTGTCTCACATATACACAATCCACATGACTGGGTTTGACGCTGCGAACGATCTCTAGTAAAGCAGTTTTATTTTTCGCCTCGAGTTCAGCCTCTAATTCATAGGCCTTATCAAAGTGGTCTTCAATGGCGCGCTTGCTACGACCTGTTACGAAAATCATTTCAGTAATGCCGGCAGCGATTGCTTCTTCAACCGCATACTGAATCAGCGGCTTATCCACTACATTCAGCATCTCTTTAGGGCTTGCCTTGGTAGCAGGCAAGAAACGGGTGCCGAGACCGGCAACCGGAAAAACGGCTTTGGTAACTACTTTAGTGCTTAAGGGCATTTTGTTTCCATTCGCTTTAGCTACTACTTTTCTATTTCAATCGCTCTAATTGTGCAACAAGCTTCTCATGGTTTTGTTCAAATCCTGCAAGACGTTGCTTTTCTTGGGCAACGACTTCATCTGGCGCACGAGCTACAAAGCTCTCGTTACCCAGCTTACCGCGAGCTTTGGTAATTTCATTAGCTAGACGCTCAATTTCCTTGCTTAGGCGAATTCTCTCTGCTGCCACATCCACTTCGATCTTCAGTAATAACTTCAAGTTACCAACCAAGGCAATTGGTGCACCCGGCGCATCTTTTTCTAAAGCAGATTCATCATTGTAGATTTTGACTTCAGAAAGTTTTGCTAAAGCAGTTAGATAAGGACTTGCTTTATTTAGGAGCGCTTCGGGGCCGCTAATCCATAAGGGTACTTTTAACGCTGGAGAAACTTGCATTTCACCGCGTAGATTTCTACAGGCATCGACAATCGCTTTGATTTGAGCAACCCAAGCCTCGCTCTTTTCATCGATTTTCTCTAGCTGAGCAATAGGGTATGCCTGCAAAGCAATCGTTTGCTTATCTTGCTTGGCTAACTCTTTACCTGTCATGGGGCCAACGGTCTGCCAAAGGGTCTCGGTAATGAATGGAATAAGAGGGTGGGCCATGCGCAAGATAGTTTCTAGCACGCGTAAGAGGGTGCGGCGAGTGGCGCGTTGTTGCGCTGGCGTACCCGTTTGTAGCTGCACTTTGGCTAACTCTAAATACCAATCACAATACTCGTCCCAAACAAATTGATAAATACTAGTCGCGATATTATCAAAGCGATAGTTTTCAAAACCCTTGGCGACATCGGCTTCCGTTTTTTGCAGAATCGATACGATCCATTTATCTGCTGGAGAGAAGTCTAGATAGCCATCAGGTCCACACTGGTTGTCGCAAGGTGCAAAACCATTGTCCTGTGCATCGCCAGGGCAATTCATCAGAACAAAGCGAGTGGCATTCCAAAGCTTGTTACAGAAATTACGATAGCCTTCACATCTTTTTTGGTCAAAGTTAATATTGCGACCCAATGAAGCTAGGGATGCAAAGGTAAAGCGTAAGGCGTCTGTACCAAAAGCGGGAATGCCTTCCGAAAATTCTTTTTTGGTTTTCTTGCCAATACTTTCCGCTTGCTTGGGATTCATTAAACCGGTAGTGCGCTTGCTCACTAAGTCTTCAATCTGGATGCCATCTATCAAGTCAATTGGATCTAAGGTGTTCCCTTTGGACTTACTCATTTTCTGGCCTTCAGCATCGCGTACCAGACCATGAACATAAACCGTATGAAAAGGTACCTTACCAGTGAAGTGGCAGGTCATCATCACCATGCGTGCTACCCAGAAGAAAATGATGTCAAAGCCTGTTACCAATACTGAAGAAGGTAAAAAGTGATTGAGCGCGGGAGTTTGTTCAGGCCAACCCAAAGAACTAAAAGGCACTAGAGCCGAACTAAACCAGGTATCTAATACATCGGGGTCACGATGAAGTTTCCCTGTGTAGCCTGCAGTGGCTGCTTTCGCTTTAGCCTCTTCCTCGGAGCGGGCAACAAAGATTTGTCCGTCATCACCGTACCAAGCAGGAATTTGATGGCCCCACCAAAGTTGACGTGAGATACACCAGTCCTGAATATTTTCTAGCCACTGGGTATAAGTGCTAATCCAGTTCTCGGGCACGAGCTTGATATCGCCTTTGGTAACCGCATCAAGCGCAGCACCAGCGATCGATGAACCCGGTTGATATTGATTATCTGGACTGGGCTTAGATACCGCTACAAACCACTGGTCAGTAAGCATTGGCTCAATGATGGTTTGGGTACGATCTCCACGAGGCACCATGAGTTTGTGCGGCTGAACTTTTTCTAGTAGGCCCGCGGCTTCTAAATCAGCCACCACTTGCTTACGTGCAGCAAAGCGTTCCAAGCCTTGATAAGTAGCAGGTGCATTCTCATTAATCTTGGCATCTAAAGTCAGGATGTTAATCAGGGGTAACTGGTGGCGTTGACCCACTGCGTAGTCATTAAAGTCGTGTGCTGGCGTCACTTTTACAACGCCAGTACCAAAGGCTAAATCCACATAGTCATCGGCAATGATGGGAATATCACGATTGCACAGTGGTAGATGTACAGACTGGCCGATCAGGTGTTTATAGCGTTCATCTTCTGGGTTAACCATCACAGCAACGTCACCCAATAAGGTTTCTGGGCGAGTGGTTGCTACTGTAAGGTGTCCGGAGCCATCCGTTAAAGGGTAACGGATATGCCACATGAAACCATCTTCTTCTTCGCTTACCACCTCTAAGTCAGAAACAGCAGTGCCTAAAACAGGATCCCAGTTGACTAAACGTTTGCCGCGATAGATTAAGCCTTGCTCATGCAAGCGAACAAATACCTCTACAACGGCTTTGGACATTTTGCTGTCCATCGTGAAATATTCTTTGCCCCAATCAATCGAGGCACCTAGACGACGTATCTGACGAGTGATTGTTGAGCCGGAAGTTTCTTTCCACTCCCAAACCTTTTCTAGAAACTTTTCGCGACCTAAGTCGTGACGAGATATTTTTTGTGCATCGAGTTGACGCTCCACCACAATTTGAGTGGCGATACCAGCGTGGTCGGTGCCGGGCACCCAGAGGGTATTTTTGCCAGACATCCGAGCATGACGAATTAAGCCATCCATGATCGTTTGATTAAAAGCATGCCCCATATGGAGGGTGCCTGTCACATTAGGCGGCGGCAGCTGAATAGAAAAATCATTTTTTCCCTCATCCATGCTGGCATCGGCAATGCCGCGGCGTTCCCATTCTGGGCCCCAATAAGCCTCAATCGGAGCGGGTTCGTAGGATTTAGCGAGATCGTCAGCAGGAGTGGTCTTCCCTGCGAGGCTTGTCGTTGGTGAATTAGGGGTATTCGAAGCATTTGGCATAAGAGGCAAATTATAATTGGCGCGATGTACTCAGACTTGCTCGCGAACCTCAACCCAGAACAGCGCGAGGCAGTGACCCTCCCGCCCGTAAACCAAAATGGCGGGGCCCAGTCCGCTTTGATCCTAGCAGGGGCGGGTAGCGGCAAGACCCGCGTCCTGACCACCCGTATAGCCTGGTTGATTCAAACCGGTCAGGTATCCCCTATTGGCGTCCTAGCGGTAACCTTTACCAATAAGGCCGCTAAAGAGATGATGGTGCGTCTAAGCGCCATGTTGCCTATCAATACCCGGGGGATGTGGATTGGTACCTTCCATGGCCTTTGCAACCGTTTATTACGAGCGCACCATAAAGAAGCGGGTTTGCCGTCTACTTTTCAAATTTTAGACACCCAAGACCAACTTTCAGCCATTAAACGTCTTTTAAAGGGTTTAAAGGTCGATGATGAGAAATATCCCCCCAAGCAATTGCAGTACTTCATTGCCCATGCAAAAGAGCGGGGTCAGCGTGCCCGTGAACTATCGGTAGGAGATGATTTCCAGGCCAAAATGGCGCAGCTCTATGAGGCTTATGATGCGCAGTGTCAGCGTGAAGGGGTGGTGGACTTTGCTGAACTTTTGCTACGTAGTTATGAATTACTTAAACACAGTGAAGCGATTCGGACACATTATCAAGAGCGCTTTCGCCATATTTTGATTGATGAGTTTCAAGATACCAACGCTTTGCAATATGCCTGGCTTAAATTGCTTTCTGGTCACGATGCTAGCAAAGTGAATGTCAGTGGCGCTGGGACTAGTGCGGTTTTTGCGGTGGGTGACGATGATCAAAGTATTTACGCCTTCCGCGGCGCTGATGTTGAAAACATGCGACTGTATGAAAAACAGTTTCATCCGATGATGGTGAAGTTAGAGCAAAACTATCGCTCGCATGGCCACATCTTAGATACTGCCAATCACCTGATTGCCAATAACTCAGAGCGCTTAGGTAAAAACTTACGCACCGATGCAGGTCATGGCGAACTAGTCCGTATTTACGATGCACCGAGCGATCACGCAGAAGCAGCTTGGCTAGTCGATGAAATCAAGGCGCTAGTCAGTGGTGGAATCAAACGCACAGAAATTGCTTTGCTCTATAGAAGTAATGCTCAGTCTCGCATCATTGAGCACGCCTTATTTTCTGCTGCTATTCCGTATCGAGTTTATGGTGGATTACGCTTTTTCGAGCGTGCAGAGATTAAACATGCTTTAGCGTATTTGCGTCTCTTGGAAAATCCCAATGACGACACTTCTTTTTCACGGGTTGTTAATTTCCCCACACGCGGCATTGGTGCAAGATCAATTGAAGCTGTGCAAGACGCTGCTAGAGCGCAGCAATGCTCTTTGTACTTAGCTTCCTCCTCATTAGATGGTAAAGCGGGTGCTACCTTGGGCGGATTTGTGCGTTTAGTAGATCACATGCGTGAAGCGACACGCCACAACACCTTGCCTGAAACCGTGGAATTTGTGATTCAGAATAGTGGTTTGATTCAGCATTACCTGTCGGAGCGCGAAGGACAAGATCGCGTAGAGAACTTACAGGAACTGATTAACGCAGCAACGGCGTTCATTGCAGAAGAGGGCTTTAGTCAAGATGCCGCTGCTGCTATGTTGCCAGGTGAGAATGCACCAGGTGTAGTAGAAGTTTCGCCGTTGGCCGCCTTCTTATCCCATGCCTCTTTGGAGGCGGGCGATAACCAAGCGCAAGCAGGACAAGACGCAGTGCAACTCATGACGGTACATTCGGCTAAAGGTTTAGAGTTCACCTCAGTATTTATTACAGGACTTGAGGAGGGATTATTTCCTCATGAGAATAGTATCAATGAGCAAAACGGTTTAGAGGAAGAGCGGCGTTTGATGTATGTGGCGATCACGCGCGCTAAAGAGCGTTTATATTTGTCTCATACCCAGTCACGTATGTTGCATGGTCAAGTACGTTACAACATGCCATCACGCTTCTTGGAAGAATTGCCATCTGATTCATTAAAGTGGCTCACTCCTAAAGCCAAAGATGCCCGCTGGGGCGGTAGTAATAGCCGTAGCTCAGGGTCTACTTGGCAAGATGGGTACACCCGTCAACGTGAATACGAATCTAATGATTTCTTTGACTCAGGTAGCGATCGTCAGCAGCCGGCTAAGCAACTGGGGCGCGTGGGATCAGCCTCTACTACTGTTCGCAGAATGGCTTCGCCTCCACGTGGAAACTATCCATTTGCGATTGGGCAAAATGTCTTTCACACGAAGTTTGGTGAGGGGCGCGTTACCGGCTTAGAGGGTAATGATGCGGATGCTCGTGCGCAGGTGAATTTCAAGCGCCACGGTGTGAAATGGTTACAACTCAGTATTGCAAAGCTTGCTGCGATTGACTAAAGAAAGTCGATGAACTAAGCCAGCAGAGTGGCTGATTCTTTTTCAGCAAAGCAGGCCTTCCAAGTGGCAAAGAAAGAGCAGTGCATCACGGTGAGACCAGCCATCGAGAGGGGAGCAATGACATAAGAGGCTGCCTGCCCAAAGTCCAGCGCATCAAATAGCATGCCTACCATCAATGGAATAGCAATTAATACCGCTCCCCAAATTGCGAGATACAAAAAGAAGGCGCCTCGATTGGTCCAGCAGGCAACGCAGCTAGAGAAAAGCGCTTGCGCAACAGACATATCTGCCCATGCAATTAAGACGGGTGAAAACCACATCAACATGGCCACTGGCACATAAAGTAAGCCACCAAAAAATAAGATCAAATAAATCTGACGAATGGCTTCAGGACTTATGGGCTTATCAGACGTCATGAGCGGGATGAGCAATTCAAAATCAACCAACATGCTCAAGATAAAACTCAGGGCAAGGATGAGGGCCATATAGATCAGGCCGAGTTGCAAAATACGCTTACGTATCAATGGTGAAGTCTTTAAAGCCACCAAGTAAACCGATGGACGGATACGTTCTTTTTGGATGGCCTGCCGACAGGCTGTCATAAAGCCTACCGATAAAGTGGGAGTGAGTAGCAATACAGAAAATACACCAATGACTGGTACCAGTACCGCTAACTGCGCCGCAAAGACATACATGAATACCAGCATTAAAAAGCCTAGAGGATTTTGTTTGAATAACCAAATACCTTGGCGAATCCAGGTATAGCCTTCTGAAGGGGTGACAGCATTGAGTTTCATATTGCTCTGCGACTTAAAAGAATGTGTTCGAAATGGGTGGGATCATGAGGTGTCAGCATTTGTGCGTCTCGCGGTAAATAGAAATCCCATAAACGAGAAATCCAAAAACGCAGTGCTGCAGCGCGCACCATCAGGGGCCAACTCAGTTGCTCGTTCTCCGTGAGGGGGCGGACGGATTGATAGGCCTCCATCAATGCTTGTAAACGAGTGGGATCCAAATCTTTTTTGTTATCGGCTAAGCACCAGTCATTTGCTGTAACGGCCAAATCAAATAACCATTTATCAGTACCGGCAAAATAAAAATCAAAGAAGCCGCCGAGTTGATCTTGTGATGTGTCGTTTGCATCTTGAGGATCAAAGAGCACATTATCTCTAAAGAGATCGCAATGACTTGCACCTTGCGGCAGTAAGGCATATTCATTGGATGCAAAGAATCGTTCTTGAGTTGCCAGTTCGCTAGTGAGCAATTCTTTTTGAGCATTGCTCAAGTGCGCAAGAACTTGAGGTACCGTGGTTTGCCACCAAGGTAGACTTCTCAGGTTAGCTTGAGTTTTAGAAAAATCACTACCAGCTAAATGCATCTTTGCCAGCATTGCGCCAACCAATGCGCAATGGTTGGTTTCGGGTGCAAGTCGGGATAAGCCGGGCAACTTACTCACAATAGTGGCTGGTTTACCTTTAAGAGAAAACAAAATTTGCCCATTTGTATTCTCAATCGGCTTAGGAACGGGAATCCCTTTATTGGCTAAATGGCGCATGAGCTCCAAATAGTAGGGAAGTTGCTCTGCCGATAATCGTTCAAAGATAGTAAGAACAAATTCCCTCTTCTTACCGTCCTGGGTGGTATCTAGAAAAAAATTGGAATTCTCAATGCCACCATGGATACCCCGAATGGCAGTTGCCTGGCCAATATTGAAATCCTCCGCAATCTGGTCGGAGATCTCATCAAGCTCGATTGGGGTAAATACAGCCATAAATTAAAAAGGAATACTGATGCTAGGAACGCTAATAAGATCAGTTTCTTTGGGTGGCCCAGGCATCACCGAGGTAGGCGGGGCCATCTCATAAGAGGTATAGCGCGTCTTCACATCAACTTGGGTGGGGGCGTTGGCATCTTTATATTCCGTAATTTGAGTGCCGGTAGCCTCTTTATGCTGAAAGCTGGGTTTGCGGCCTTCAGGTGCATTTGTGACATCAGAGGCGCTCACTGCTGGAGCTAGCGGCTGATTATTAATTCGCTGAAGTTCAGATGCGCTGAGAGCCGGACCGCTTCCCTGAGCGTGAGCGGAGCCAATGGAAAATGCACCAAATCCTGATAAAAAGCCTATCAGAACAAGGGTGTGGCTCACGGAAGAGCCAAATAAGTTAGTTAGAGAGTGCATCATTTTTCACCTTTTTAGGCCTACTCATGACCAGTATCCAAACCAGTTCAGCAGGCAGTTAGCAACTAGATTGTACGATTGCGGTATGACTAAACATAGACTCTTGTTGGTAGACGGTTCTAGCTACCTGTATCGCGCCTTTCATGCCATGCCAGACCTCAGAAATGGGGCGGGCGATCCCACGGGTGCAATCTATGGAATGGTCAATATGATGCGTCGGGCCCGGTCGGAGCTTAAAGCTGACCATATTGCCTGTGTTTTTGATGCCAAAGGGAAAACTTTTCGGGATGAAATGTACTCGGAATACAAGGCCCATCGCTCCCCTATGCCTGAAGACTTGGTTAAGCAGATTGAACCCATTCATGCTTTAGTAAAGGCCTTAGGTTGGCCTGTATTAATGGTCTCTGGAGTAGAGGCCGATGACGTTATCGGAACTTTGGCATGCCAAGCCACCCAAGCGGGTTGGGAAACCATTATTTCTACTGGCGATAAGGATTTAGCACAACTGGTGAATCCTGCAGTGACTTTAATCAATACGATGACCAATGAGAAGTTGGATATCGAAGGTGTGATCGAAAAGTTTGGTGTACCGCCAGAACGTATCGTAGATTATTTGTCCATTATTGGCGATACAGTCGATAACGTACCGGGAGTACCCAAGGCGGGACCCAAGACAGCCAACAAATGGTTGGCAGAATTTGGCGATCTGGATAACTTGATGGCAAATGCAGATCAGATCAAAGGCGTTGTCGGAGAAAATTTACGCAATAGTTTGGAATGGCTGCCACAAGCACGCCAACTCATCACCGTAAAAACCGATTGCGATTTATCTCCCCATCTTCCCGGTCTAGATGATCTTCATGCCAAACCAGAAGATGCACCGCTCTTAAGAGAGTTATTTGAGCGTTATGCATTTAAAACATGGTTGCGGGATGTTGAAAAACGCATAGGTGATCCTGTCGTACAAACGCTAGAAGAAGGGCAAATTGGCGGTGGCTTTGATTTGGCTGGAACTCCCTTACCAGTGTCCTTGATGGAGGGCAGTGATGTAGAAAAGGCGCCACGCATCATTGCCACAGCACCGACCAAGGAATTATCTTCAGCAACAACCCAACTGCATGATGCGATCACTCGTCACTATGAATGTGTAGTGGATGAGGTTGCTTTTGAAAAGTGGTTGAAGAAAATCGATGGCGCAGCATTGACTGCCGTGGATACTGAAACCACCGGCCTAGATGCCTTAGCGGCTGAGTTGGTGGGGATTTCAATATCGGTGACTCCTGGAGAGGCGTGCTACATACCAGTGGCGCATCGCAATGGAGAAACTCAGTTAAGTCGTGACTGGGTATTAGCGCGAATGAAGCCTTGGCTTGAGAGTGCATCACATTTGAAAGTGGGTCAAAATTTAAAGTATGACGCCCATATCTTTGCAAATTACGGCATTACTTTAGGAGGCATTGAGTTCGATACCCTACTGGAGTCCTATGTTCTAGAGTCCCACCTGCCACACAATATGGATAGCCTGGCTGCACGACATCTGGGTATGAAAACCATTCGCTATGAAGAGGTGTGCGGCAAAGGGGTTCATCAGATTGGTTTTGATCAGGTTGACCTCAAGATCGCTACGGATTACGCGGCAGAAGATGCAGATATCACTTTACGTTTGCACCTAGAGCTATGGCCGCAAATTGAGGTAAACCCAGGTTTGCTCTATGTCTATAAAAATATTGAAATGCCAGCAATGCGTGTCTTGGGAATTATGGAGCGCAATGGCATTCGAATTGATTCTGCTTTATTAGCCCAGCAGGGACAAAAAGTCGGTAAGAGATTGCTGGAGTTGGAAGGCGAGATTCATCAATTGGCGGGGCAGCCTTTTAATATCCAATCGCCCAAGCAGATTGCAGAAATTCTGTTTGGACAGCTAGAGTTACCCGTGATTAAGAAAACCCCATCGGGCGCACCATCTACAGATGAAGAGGTTTTGCAGAAGTTGGCTGAGGATTATCCTTTGCCAGCGCGCATTCTGGACTATCGTAGCTTGGCTAAACTGATGTCGACATACATTGAGAAGCTGCCAAGAATGGCCGATCCTAAAACTGGGCGGGTGCATACGAACTTTTCGCAAGCAACTGCAGTGACAGGTCGTTTGGCATCAAGCGATCCTAACTTGCAAAATATTCCGGTACGCACAGAAGAGGGGCGACGTATTCGTGAAGCTTTTATACCGGCTGATGGATGCAAATTATTGTCAGCAGATTATTCTCAGATTGAATTGCGCATCATGGCGCACATTGCTGAAGATGAAAACTTACTTGCGGCATTTGCTGCTGGCAAAGACGTTCACCAAGCAACGGCATCTGAGATTTTCGGCGTACCTTTAGAAGAGGTTAATTCTGAGCAGAGGCGTTATGCCAAGGTCATTAACTTTGGTTTGATTTATGGCATGAGCGCATTTGGTTTGGCTGGTAATTTGGGTATCGAGCGATCCGCGGCGCAAAACTATATTGCCAAGTACTTTGACCGCTATCCAGGAGTCGCCCAATATATGGAGCGCACTCGTCTAGAAGCCAGGGAGAATGGCTATGTAGAAACGGTTTTTGGTAGGCGCCTATGGCTGCCTGAGATTAAGGGGTCTAATGGACCTCGCCGGCAAGGTGCTGAACGTGCTGCGATTAATGCGCCGATGCAGGGAACAGCCGCCGATCTCATCAAATTAGCCATGATTGCAGTAGAGGATTGGCTAGAGAAAGAGCAGTTAAAGACGCGCATGCTCCTCCAGGTACATGATGAGCTGGTTTTTGATGTTCCTTTAGATGAAATTGCGCTTTTGCAGGAAAAACTACCGGATTTGATGTGCCAAGTCGCCAAATTAAAGGTGCCTTTGGCAGTCAGTATTGGGATTGGCGATAATTGGGAAGAAGCCCATTGATACACGCAAAGACGTGTGGGTTTAAATAGACATCATGGAGA
>CAIKGX010000044.1 GCA_903827075.1 uncultured beta proteobacterium
AGACTTAAGCTATTTACTTCAGTGAAGGACAATCGATTTAGCCACCGCCCTGAGCGGATTAATCTTGAGGAATATCGAGCTACACTCAGTCGATCAGCGATTGCTAAGCCTGAGAATAATTTTTATCACTGGCTCTTAGGCACCTCTTGGTTGAAGTTCCTCTTGTTAGTCATTTTGGTTTACCTTGGCACTAACCTGATCTTTGCTTTTGCCTATTTAGCTTGCGGCGATGGAGCCATTACCCATGCAACCCCTGGATCCTTATTAGACGTATTCTTCTTTAGCGTGCAAACCATGGCTACGATCGGTTATGGTCGAATGACGCCAGTAGGTAATTGGCCTAACGGAATTGTGACTTTTGAGGCCTTCTTTGGGATTGTCTATTCCGCATTAACCACCGGTTTGGCATTTGCTCGCTTTACAAGACCAACCGCGGGGGTTCGCTTTTCTAAGGTTGCCGTAGTTGGCAGTCATGATGGCATGAAGACCTTTAAGTTCAGGGTGCTTAATGAGCGTAGCTCTCATATAGTTGAAGCACAGCTGCGTTTATGGCTCATTGCTGAAAGCATGACCGCAGAGGGTGAGCGCTATCGCCGCTCTGTTGAGTTACCTTTACACCGCGCTGAAAGCCCGGTTTTTTCCTTAACTTGGACTGCAATGCATAGCTTGGACGAGGAGAGCGCTTTAGTCGAGTACCTCAATCAAAGTGGGCCAGATCAACAGTGGCATTTACTCATTACATTTACTGGCTACCATGAGAGCTTAGCCAACCAGGTTTATGCGCGTCACGTTTATTTACCCAAAGATGTTCAACAAAATGCGACTTTTGTCGATATAGTCACGGTTTTGTCAGATGGTGGTCGGATAATCGATCTGACTAATTTTGAGAAGTGGACTCCGAATTCCTCGGACAAGTCAGTAGGAGAGTATTTATGAAGTTTCGTTTCCCTATCATCATCATTGATGAAGACTTTCGTTCAGAAAATATTTCGGGCTCAGGTATTCGTGACCTAGCTGAAGCTATTGAGACTGAGGGTATGGAAGTAATTGGTTTGACCAGTTATGGTGACCTTACCTCCTTCGCTCAACAAGCCTCTCGTGCTTCATGTTTCATTGTGTCTATTGATGACGAAGAGTTTATTTCTGACTCTGAAGATCATGACTTACCGGCCCTTAATAATTTGCGTGCTTTTATTACTGAGGTGCGCAAGCGCAATGAAGATATCCCTATCTTCTTATATGGCGAGACCCGTACTTCACGCCACATGCCCAATGACATCTTGCGCGAATTGCATGGCTTTATTCATATGAATGAAGACACTCCAGAATTTGTAGCGCGACACATTATTCGGGAAGCCAAAGTGTATTTGGATTCATTGGCACCCCCATTTTTCCGTGCATTAACCAATTACGCGTCTGAAGGTTCTTACTCTTGGCATTGCCCTGGCCACTCAGGCGGCGTGGCATTCCTCAAGAGCCCAGTAGGGCGGATGTTCCACCAGTTCTTTGGTGAGAACATGTTGCGTGCCGACGTATGTAATGCGGTAGAAGAGTTAGGTCAGCTGTTGGACCATACTGGTCCTGTATTGCAGAGCGAGCGTAATGCTGCCCGCATCTTTAATGCCGACCATTTGTTCTTTGTTACCAATGGCACATCTACCTCCAATAAAATTGTTTGGCACTCTACCGTTGCTCCTGGCGACGTCGTCTTAGTGGATCGTAACTGCCATAAGTCAGTCATTCATTCAATCACGATGATGGGTGCTATTCCAATCTTCTTAATGCCAACGCGTAATCACCTGGGCATTATTGGACCTATTCCTAAAGAAGAGTTTGAATGGAAGAACATCAAGAAAAAAATTGATGCCAACCCCTTTATTAAAAATAAAGATGTAGTGCCACGCGTGATGACGCTAACCCAAAGCACCTATGACGGTATTGTTTACAACGTTGAAATGATTAAAGAAATGCTTGACGGCAAAGTCGATTCATTGCATTTTGATGAAGCCTGGTTGCCACATGCAGCATTCCATCCTTTTTATAAGGATATGCATGCGATTGGATCGGATCGAAAGCGCACCAAGAAGAGTTTGATGTTTGCCACCCAATCCACGCATAAGTTATTGGCTGGTCTCTCGCAAGCTTCGCAAGTATTGGTGCAGGATGCAGAAGAGTGCAAGCTGGATCGGGACTGCTTTAATGAGGCTTACCTCATGCATACCTCCACAAGCCCGCAGTACGCCATCATTGCTTCCTGTGATGTCTCTGCAGCGATGATGGAGTCCCCTGGAGGTACTACCCTCGTTGAGGAATCCATTGCCGAGGCGATGGATTTCCGTCGCGCGATGCGTGAGGTAGATGATAAGTTTGGTGCAGACTGGTGGTTTAAAGTTTGGGGTCCTGATCACTTGGCCGAAGAGGGTATTGGTGAGCGTTCAGATTGGGTATTAGAGCCCTCTGCTAGCTGGCATGATTTTGGCAAGCTAGCAAAAGACTTCAATATGTTAGACCCTATTAAGGCAACCATTGTTACGCCTGGTTTAGATATTGAGGGGAACTTTGGCTCGATGGGTATACCTGCGAGCATCGTCACAAAGTATTTGGCTGAGCATGGTGTGATCGTAGAGAAGTGCGGTTTGTATTCCTTCTTCATCATGTTCACTATCGGCATTACTAAGGGCCGCTGGAATACTTTAGTAACGGAATTGCAGCAATTCAAAGATCACTTTGATAAAAATGCGCCTTTATGGAAAGTATTGCCAGAGTTTGTGGCGAAGCACCCACGTTATGAGCGTGTTGGCTTAAAAGATATTTGCCAGCAGATTCATGGTTTCTATCAGAGTCGTGATGTTGCTCGCATGACTACAGAAATGTATACGTCCGACATGGTCCCTGCCATGATGCCCTCAGAAGCTTGGGCAAAGATGGCGCATAAAGAAGTCGACCGGGTGCCTTTAGATCAATTAGAAGGGCGCGTGACTGCCATGTTGGTTACGCCTTACCCACCAGGCATTCCTTTGCTCATTCCGGGCGAGCGCTTTAATAAACGCATCATTGATTATCTTTACTTTGCTCGCGACTTCAATGAGCAATTCCCTGGATTCGAAACCGATATCCATGGATTGGTAAAAGGAGAGGTTGATGGACGTAGTGAGTTCTACGTCGATTGTGTCAGGCAAGAGCCCGATATCACTTTGTAAATAAAACCCCGGCTAATCACTGGGGTTTTTATTTAATAGGAGAGCCAATAGCATCAGCTGTTAATTTTCTACCACCACAAATTCTCCTTGAGATACTTTTTCTCTAAATTGAGAGAAAGAAAAAAAGGCTGAAATTTTCTCCTTACTCACTACTTCAATATTTCCATCCGAAGTGAGATTGGCATCATATTCACCAGCTGGAAACAGGGTTTGCAGCTTGCTATTGTCTCTATTGGTTTGAGTTAGCAGTACTAGACCTTTGGTTATTTCGATACGCATGCCACATCTTAAATTCTAAAAATTAGCATCAAAACCTGGTCTGCACATTAAATAAAACTCTTTGCACCATTTTGGATAAATTGACCTAAATGGGGGATAGGCATCTTTTCAATCCATTACTTCTGCAGTGAGAATTCGGACGGCTGAGAGTCACTCAGTAGCGCTGTAGGGTTTGTTGCCTAGCGATCAAGTGTTGATCGGATTATTGATAAAACGCACCATGAGCTCCAAGCACCGCTACAAACACCGTCAGCAGGCTCAAAGTTAATAAAACGATGTGCAAGCGTAAGGTGAGCTTGAGGGTTTGTTTTGGATCTTGACTATGTTTGACATGGTTTTTGGCTAGTATTGGTTCAATCACAAAGAGCGCTAGCATAAAAATGCCCCATATCAATACCATGGCGTGCATCCAGAAGAATTGAACACCCATAAAACGATCCCAGGTATCTAATAGGTAAACCATATAAAAACCACTGGCACCAGCAATGATCACCATCCACTTCGCTAGCTTTGCAAAGCGATTTTCGACTAGTTGAAAAATAGATTCTTGTTGAGCAAATCCAAATTGAGATTTAATAGCTGGAAGAATGATGGCCGTGACAAAGCTAACACCCCCAATCCAAATAACAATACTTAGAATATGAATGGCTCTAGAAATGGTTAGCTCATTCATTAATATTTCCTATTCATGTTTATTTGAAAAGCAGTCTCGATCGTCAAGACCCCATGTTTGCCAACCCTCTCCAAATAGCTCATGAGGGTGCTGCGTGCGATCAGAACCATTGCCACAAGCCATTGACTGAGATGGGCAATATCTATCGCACCCCCAGCATATACGTTCGGGATGTGGTGGATTTAAAGGAAATTTTTTTAGTATCCCCATGTCTGACCCCATTTAATTTCTATTTTTTGATCTCGCTTTTGATTTAAAACAAAAGATCTCTCCCTTTAATGATATTTAATAGACCCAGTGCATGTACATAGTTCTATAGAGCTATTTCAATCAGAAGGGGATGCGAAGAAAATTCCATACAACTTAAATCAATAAGACCGAAGTCTTATAGCCTAAATTACGGGAGTTGCATGTGAAGACGCAGATTGATTTTGAGCAATTAGCCAAGGTAATGGGTGATGGGGTGGTTATTTCTGATGCCAATGGCAATATTGTTTTTTGGAATCAGGCCGCAGAAAGAATATTTGGATATTCTGCTGACGAAGCTATGGGTGAGAGCTTAGACATCATTACGCCAGAACGTTTTAGAGAGCGTCATTGGGAGGGCTACAGAAAATCCATGCAAAGTGGTACTACTCGCTATGGCAGTACCTTATTAACGGTCCCAGCCCTTCATAAAGAGGGTAAGGCCTTATCGATTGCCTTTACTGTGGCGATGTTGGCTGATGAAAATGGCAATGTGGCTGCTATTGCTGCAGTGGTAAGGGATGATACAGAGCGATTCCAGGCAGATCGAAGTCTGAAGAAGCGCATCGCCGAGCTTGAGGCTAAGACTTAACCCATGAAGGCCATTCCAAAGCGATCCATTCCTTTATTTGCCTTAGGTTTTAGACCCTTTTATTTACTAGCAGCGTTTTGGTCTGTAGTGGCGATTATGGAATGGCTGATGGAGATTAGTGGATCTGGCATCAGGGATGTAGGGTCTATTCCAGGCGTTCAATGGCATGCCCATGAAATGATTTTTGGTTTTGCTGCAACTGTTATTGCTGGGTTTGCCTTAACAGCAGTTCGATCTTGGACAGGTTTAGATACACCCAAAGGTTTCACATTGATGCTGCTGGTTGTACTTTGGATTGCTGGTCGACTGGGACCCCTATTGAGTCCTTATTTGGCAATTTTTGATGTATTGTTTTTACCAACGATTGCAATTGTCATCGGGAAGCTGATTGTGCAGAGAAAGATGGCCAGAAATCTATTTTTACCGCTCATACTGAGTGCGCTTGGACTTCTCAATGGACTATTCTACTTATCAGCTTATGGGCGAATGAATGTAGATGCTAATACAATTTTGATGGCCTCATTGTTCTTAATTGTAATGATTGAGATCATGATCGGTGGTCGGGTGATTCCCAGTTTTACAGCTAATGCGATTGCTGGCTTGCATCAATTTAAAAGTAAAAAGCTTGCAGCTATCACATTGGTGTGTAGTGCCGCTGCTTTTTTGCTTTGGATATTCTCAGTCGGTAACTACCTTACCTCGATTGTTTGCTTTCTTGCTGGTTGTCTGCAACTGCTTTTGCAATGGGGCTGGAGACCTTTGGCAACTGTATCTAAGCCGATGGTATGGGTGTTGCATGCTGCCTATGCATGGATTCCTCTGGGATTTATTTTTCTAGGATTGTCATCATTAGGCATCCTATCTGCGTATATCGCATTACATGCATTTGGCATTGGCGCTACCGGCGGACTCATCATTGGCATGATTACCAGAACGGCAATGGGTCATACAGGCCGTCAAATAAACGCAGGATCGATTGAAAAAACTTGTTATACATTGGTTCAATTCACAGCCATTATTTGGATGATTGCCCATTTAACAACGGGTATTTGGTTTCATGCAACGATTGGTTTGGCCGGTGTGTGCTGGTGCCTCGCTTTCATTCTCTATATTTATAAATATCTCCCCTGGTTAACTAGAGCTCGATTTGATGGGCAAGCGGGGTAGATTGATCCATTTTTAATTAATGGCGCACTCTCTTATATGGATAAGCCAATGACAAAATTCATTCCCCCCATCTCTGAAGCATTACTAGCAAAGAGTGGCGCTTCCCCGCTAGTCATTAAAGGGAAGTCGGTGCTTCCTATTGTGCAAGGGGGTATGGGTGTAGGTGTTTCAGCACATCGTCTAGCAGGGGCAGTCGCAAAGACTGGTGGTATTGGCACCATCTCATCTATTGACTTAAGGCGCCTTCATCCTGACCTCATGAAAGAAACCCAACATCTGCTACCGTGTTCAGATAGTAAGGATGCAATTAACATTGCTAATTTAGAGGCGCTTAAAAGAGAAATTACTCTTGCAAAAGAGGAATCAAATGGATTTGGGTTGATTGCGGTCAACGTGATGAAAGCCGTCAATGAGTATGCGGCTTATGTGCGCTGCTCCTTAGAGAATGGTGCCGATGCCATTGTTGTGGGTGCTGGTTTGCCATTAGACTTACCAGATTTGGCGGCAGATTATCCAGATGCGATGTTAATTCCAATCTTGTCTGAATCGAGAGGCGTGCAGTTGCTTGTAAAAAAGTGGATGAAAAAAGGGCGCCTACCAGACGCTATTGTGATTGAAAATCCCCGATTAGCAGGTGGTCACGTAGGAGCTGCTAGTGTGGCAGATATTCATAACCCGAAATTTAATTTTGAAAATGTGATTCCCGAGGTTCTTGAGATTTTTAAGACCCTTGGTATTGAAGGAAAAATTCCACTGATAGCAGCTGGCGGAATCTCTAGTTTGCAGGATATTAAGAGGTTGCAGGGGCTCGGTGCATCTGGTGTGCAGCTTGGCACTGCATTTGCAGTGACATGTGAAAGCGATGCTGACGATGCGTTTAAGCAAGTTTTAGCTAATGCAACAAAAGAAGACTTGGTTGAGTTTTTAAGCGTTGCGGGGCTACCAGCAAGAGCAGTCAAAACACCGTGGCTTGGTAAATATCTAAAAGTTGAAAGCATTTTACAAGGCAGCGCCCGCAAGAAACCGCGCTGCACCATGATTTTTGATTGCCTTCATGACTGTGGATTGCGCGATGGCAATGAGGCTTGGGGGCAATTTTGTATCGACAAAGTATTGGGAAGTGCCTTGACTGGAAATGTACAAAAAGGTTTATTTTTTAGGGGTGCCGGCTTGCTACCTTTTGGCAATGAGATACGCCCTGTAATGGATTTAATCACCCGCTTATTATCAGATGTGGAGCAATCGAATCATGGTTATGCAGCCAATTAGTGTAGATGTTTTATCTGAAAAGTACCTCAAAAGTGGAGAAGTGGACGCGCAAACTATTTTTGCTCGAGTCGCTAAGAGTCTCGCTTCAGTTGAGGATGCATCCATTCGAGGCGAGATTGAACAGCGATTTTTAGATAATTTTGAAGCGGGAGCAATTGGCGCTGGTCGAATTATGAGTTCAGCAGGAACAGGTATAAAGGCAACGCTCATTAATTGCTTCGTGCAACCCGTAGGAGACTGCATTCAGGATTTGGATGAAGATGGGTATCCAGGAATTTACGAAGCACTAAAGCAAGCTGCTGAAACGATGCGCCGGGGCGGTGGGGTCGGATACGATTTCTCGCGCATACGACCTAAGGGTGCCGAAGTTAAAGGAACCTCCTCAATAGCATCGGGACCTTGTAGTTATATCAATGTATTTGATCAATCCTGCTCTACTGTCGAAAGTGCAGGAGCTAGACGAGGCGCCCAAATGGGCGTCTTACGTATTGACCATCCAGATGTGCTGGAATTTATTACCGCAAAACGCATCCCTGGGAGATGGAATAACTTTAACGTTTCTGTTGGAGTGTCAGATGCCTTTATGCAAGCTATCGAAAAAGATGGTGATATTGAGCTCATTCATAAAGCTAAACCAGGTGAATTATTAATTGCTAGTGGAGCAACTCAAAGGGCGGATGGACTTTGGATTTACAAAACATTAAAAGCCAGAGACATCTGGGATGCGGTGATGCAATCAGCCTACGATTTTGCGGAGCCCGGAATTTTGTTTCTGGATAATATTAATCGCGATAATAATTTGTACTACTGCGAGCATATTGATGCTACAAATCCTTGTGTTACATCTGATACCCGTTTAGCTACCCAATTTGGCTTGGTGCGTATTGGAGATTTATTTGTTTCGGGTGAGAATTTAGAGGTTACAGTCGATAATCATGCTTTGGGTTTGCCGGACTCCGGTACGCAAGTCAGGCAGGCGACCCCCGCCTTTTTGACGTCCCATAGCGCAGAAGTATTCGAAATTATTACTGCTGCAGGCTACGCAATTAAAGCAACGGCCTGGCATGATTTTTATACTTCCAGGGGAAAAATTAAGCTGGGAGACCTTGTAATTGGCGACAGCCTTTATATCCAGTCTGGTAAAGGACAATTTGGAAAGTCCGGCAGTAAAGAGCTGGGTTTTTTGATGGGCTTGATCACTGGGGATGGACACTTTACTAATCGTGGTAAAGGTATACAGGCTGCTGTAGTTAGCTTATGGGGCGAAGATCAGGGGTTGGCGGAGCATCTTTGTGAAATTATTCATTCTTTAATCGGGGGCCAGTCAAACAATCAAAGGGAGTATCGAGTCAGCCCCGTCAGTGTGCCTGATAGGGATATGGTGTTTATACGCTCGACCATATTGGCTCGCATTTTGGATATATATAATTTTAATGGTGAAACTAAATTAAATGTCCCCAATGTTATTTGGACGGGAACTGAGGAATGTGTTAAAGCTTACCTACAAGGTATATTTCAAGCTGATGGAACTGTGAATGTTAGCCCAAACTCCAATAGTTGCTCTATTCGATTAAATTCTTCGTGCGAGATTTTGCTCAGTGAGATACAAATTCTTTTATCTAATTTTGGAATTTATAGCGCCCTACACTTGAGAAGAGAATCTGGATTTAGAGATTTACCTGATGGTAAAGGCGGAAGCAAGGCATATTTTTGCAAAGATAATTTTGAGTTAGTGCTTGATGGTGAATCACGCGAACAATTTATGTCTGAAATTGGTTTTGCTCTTCCAAAAAAAGCAGATAGATATCATGCTTGGGTTAAAGGCAAGGCATTAGTCAAGACGCAATCCTTTCAATCAAAAATTATCTCCATTGAATCTGTTGGGTTAGAGCCAGTTTTTGATATCACGCAGCAAGATAACAATACCGTTATTTTTAATGGATTAGTAACAGGGCAATGTGGCGAGCAACCATTGCCTCCCTATGGTTGTTGTGATTTAGGTCCAATCATTCTCCCAAAATTTGTAGTCAACCCATTTGGATTTGGGGGCGATCCTTATTTCGATTTTGAAAAATTTTCCAAAGTAGTCAAGACCCAAGTCAGAATGTTGGATAACGTTCTGGATGTCACTTATTGGCCGCTTAAAGAGCAAGGACTTGAGGCGCAGTCAAAACGCCGTATTGGTGTAGGTTTTACTGGTTTAGGTGACGCCTTGATTATGCTAAAGCTTCCCTATAACAGCGCTGCTGGGCGTTTAAAAGCCGCTGAAATTTCTGAACAACTGCGTGATATATCTTACGAGGCTTCAGTTGAGCTAGCGCAAGAGAAGGGCGCATTCCCCAAATTAGATATCGAGCATTATCTTTCTGGTGGAAACTTTGCTAGTCGGCTTAGTGAGGGCCTAAAGGATAAAATCCGCAAGCATGGATTAAGAAATAGCCACCTCTTATCAATTGCCCCCACAGGCACTGTCAGTCTGGCATTTGCTGATAATGCTTCCAATGGGATTGAGCCACCATTTTCTTGGGTTTACACCAGGAAAAAGAGGGAGGCAGATGGCTCTACTAAAGAGTATGCCGTTGAAGATCACGCATGGAGAATGTATCGTGATTTAGGTGGGGATGTAAATGCGCTACCTGAGTATTTTGTAACCGCATTAGAGATGTCTGCAGAGGATCATGTCTTAATGATGGAGGCGGTACAGCCATTCATCGATACGGCAATATCAAAGACGGTAAATGTGCCTGCTGAATATGCATATGACAAATTTAAAGATTTGTATTTAACTGCCTGGAAGTCTAAGTTAAAGGGTTTAGCAACATATCGTCCGAATAGTATTTTGGGCTCAGTGCTTGCCGTTACACCATCTCCATCGGTGACTAGTTCAGTTTCTGATCTTGATAATGAAGATTGGAGAAGTAACCCTTCCAAAAAAGTAGTAGATCGTAGACCTAATGGAGAGCTACCAGCCGTAGCAGAAAAAATTAGCTATTGGACGCAAGATGGCCAGAAGACGCTTTACCTCATTATTTCCTTCTTAACTGTTGAAGGTATTGCGGATGGCAAAAAAGCGAGTGTTGAGCGGGCGATTGAATTCTTTATGCCAGTTGGACAGAGTGGGGAGTCTCAGCAATGGATTACTTCTAGTATGCGTATGCTGTCTTTAGCAGCTCGAGGAGGGTTCTTGGCTAGAGCCCTTAGTGATATGAAAAAAGTTGCTTGGGACAGAGGACCTGTTCGACTGGGGACAAAGAGAAAGCAAGATGGCGCGCTGGCCCCGATGTGGCATGACTCAGAGGTGGCAGCGGTGGCATTTGCCATTGAGAATATTTTAGCTAAAAGAGGCATAGATGAATTTAAAGCATCTGATCAATTTACTATCGGAGAGGTTGATAACCAAAAACTGGTCAGCAATGGCCTGATCGCAGGTAAAAAATGTCCAGATTGCGGGGCACATGCCTTGATTAAAAGAGATGGCTGCGAATACTGCACTAGTTGCGGATTTATAGGCTCCTGCGGCTAATGCTAATAGAGCTGGCGTTTAATCAGCAAGATGCTTGTACGAATCAGTAAAAATAAGACAATTGCCGTGGCAAAAGTGATTGCAATGGTGGCGGCTTGATGGGGCCATCCGCCTCTGATTACTGCCTCAATCACACATGAGGCAGTCGCTGCTGCTGGAAATGCAAATGACCAAAAGCCAAATGAAAATGGCACGGCTGTCCAGGACCTCCAGCGGGTAAGTACTGCAAAAATGGGGCCGGAAGCAATACCAAGACCTACTAAGATGACATCGACTGGCAGGTTAGGCCAGATGCTTATGGCTGTAATAGTGCTGACGGCAGCTGGCCCCATTTCAATGCCGATGGTTGGGCGGTATTGTGGAGGTAGTGGACCAGCAAATAGGCGATGTAGGATGCGCATTTCTAATAACGCCCAGCCACCCAAACCCATACCCCAGACCAAGCATCCAAAACCAGAAAATCCGATAGCATTTAAGGCTGCGCCACCAACCAAGCCACCAGGAACAATTGGTAGATAGAGGGCGGGGGTTACCTGATCTGTGGGCATATTGCCCATGGATAGCAGGTGGACTACGCGCCATGCTATGACAACGAGCATAGAGAGGGCAATTAACGTCATTGTGTATCCAAATACTGCGTACTCAGGATGGGTGGGAATAATTAAAGCAATCGCTAGAAGGGTGCTAATGGGGAAATAGGCCATCATGGGGCCCAAAACAGGATTTAAGAATTTCTCTTTTATCGCATCTGGATGCAAAAAGGCTTTAATACTCCAGAGCACTGCCAGTAGGCATAGAATGACCAAGCCGAGCCCAAGGAAAAAGAATTCCATTGTCTGAGTGAGGCCTTCAGATACCTTGGAGTACTTATTCCAGGCAAATGAAAGGCTTAATAACCCTAAGGACATACCAAAAAGGCCAGGATGTAGGCGGCGTAGCCAGTTGGACTCGAGGTTGCTTGGCATTATTTTTATATATTGATGTTGGAAATGAACAATACTGAATTTACTCTAAAAAATAAATTGATGATTATTGGCACCACCTTATTGGTGATGGCAATGATTTCAATTAGCTTTACCTTGTGGGTAACATGGAAGCTAGAGGGTGGTGCCGCTGCGATTAATGAAGCAGGTCGTATGAGGATGCAAACCTATCAGCTGGCGTTATTGGCGAGTGAAAAAGATATCGTTGCAACCTCAAAGTTGCTAATGAAGTTTGATAACAGCATTAGTGTATTAAAAGTGGGGGATCCTTCAAGGCCACTTTTTGTTCCTTGGAATACCCTCAATAGACAATACTTTTCTAGTATTCAGAATCAATGGGAAGATATCAAAGAGGGAGTGGTAAGGGGTAATAGTAAGGCCTTATCAATACCGAATATCAATCATTTCGTTGCAAATATTGATCGATTTGTGGGGTCAATAGAGCTTGAGGTTGATTATTGGACGGGCATGTTGCATTTATTTCAGTTTGCCATGCTTGCCATATCTCTTATTGCTACTTTAGTGATTATGTATGTAGGTTATTCAGTTATTTTGGATCCAGTAGAAAAATTACGTCTAGGTTTCGAAAGCGTCAAGTCGGGCAAGCTAAACACCCGCGTCCAGATTGATGCAAAAGATGAATTTGGGGATTTGGCGATTGGTTTTAATGCCATGACTGAAAAAATAAATGATCTTTACAGTGGACTAGAATCAAAAGTAAAAGAAAAGACCCTGCATTTGCAGGAGCGCCAAAATCGTCTGCAAGCCCTATACGATTTAAGCTCTTTTGTTTCGACTGAAGGAAATTTAGAGAAATTAGCAAAGGGATTTTCAGAGCGAATTTTGATTTTGTGTAAAGCCTCAGCTATTGCCATTAGGTGGACGGATGAGGCCAACAGAAGATATTTTCTATTATCTGGCGCTGATTTGCCTGCCTCTATCATTAACGAAGAGCAATGTCTGATTTCTGGTGATTGTTACTGCGGACAATCTACCAGTAATACAGAGATTCAAATTATTACCTTTAACCCTCGGGAAGAGTTTGAGCGACATTGCGTGAAGGCCGGATATAAATCCTTGGTTACTGTGCCTATTCTCTTTCAGAAGAGTTTGCTAGGCGAGATAGATATATTTTATGCTCAAGAATACGTGATAGATGTTGAGCAAAAGTCCCTAATGGAGACGCTTGCCCACCATCTAGCCGGTGCGATGGAGGCTTTAAGAATTAAGGCGCTAGAAAAGGAGGCGGCTATTTCTGAGGAGCGCAGCTTGTTAGCAAGAGAGTTGCATGATTCTATTGCACAGTCCTTAGCGTTCCTAAAAATACAAGTAGGCATGCTGCGTGATGAAATCATTGAGCCTGCTACAACTAAGGCAAAAATAATTCTTGGCGAATTAGATGAGGGTTTGCGTGAGAGCTATAGTGATGTCCGAGAATTGTTATTACACTTTAGGACTCGTACGAACTCTGAAGATATAGAGCCAGCCATTAAAACAACATTGCAAAAATTTGAACATCAGTCTGGTATTAAAACTGAACTATTTATTTCGGGACAGGGTTTGCCGCTGAGGCCAGATATTCAGATACAAATAATGCATATTTTGCAGGAGGCCCTATCTAATGTTAGAAAGCATTCCAGAGCAACAATGGTTAAGGTTGAGGTTCAGGAGTCTCCCCTATGGATTTTTAAAGTAATCGATGATGGCATGGGTTTTTCTACCTCATCCAATTCTGTCGACAGTACGCACGTAGGTATGAGTATTATGCGTGAGCGTGCAAATAAGATTGGCGCTCAATTAGATATCACATCCACATCACTTCATGGCACTTGCATTTGTTTAGCATTACCAGCATAAGTTATATTTATCTCATTATTTAAGGTTGGGCACATTGGAAAAAATTCAGATTTTAGTTGTTGATGATCACACCTTATTTAGGCGCGGTTTGATTGCCTTGCTTTCTCAGGCAAGTGATTTCAATGTGGTGGGTGAGGCTGGCGATGCCATTGAGGCCTTGCGTTTGTGTATGACGCTAAAACCGGATGTGATTTTGCTCGACAACCACTTACCAGGCGCCAGTGGAATCCAGTCCTTGCCGGATATTTTTCATGCATCTCCAGATTCAACAGTCATCATGCTCACGGTGAGTGAAGATGAGGAAGATTTAATACGAGCTTTACAAAATGGTGCCCAAGGATATTTATTAAAAACAAGTGAGAAGGATGAGCTGTTATTAGGTATTCGTAAGGCGTTTGATGGAGAGTCGGTTATTAGTAAGGAAATGACGCACAAATTAGTTAGTGCATTTAAGTCAAACACCAAGAGGGATGAGAAGAGCAAAATCACCTCTTTAGCTGCAAGCCTCTCCCCCCGGGAGATAGATACTGTGCGTTTAATTGCTACAGGTGCTAGTAATAAAGAAATCGCTCGACAGTTAGGAATTGCGGAAACGACTGTAAAAATTCATGTACAGCATATTTTGCGCAAGCTCAATCTCTCATCTCGCGTACAGGTCGCTGTATTTGCCAGTGCCGAAGGGATTGGGTTGTAAGTAGTAGTTCTAAAGAGCTATGAGTATTGGCTGCTTGTAGTTCTACTGCTTTCTAAAGGTAGTCTTCTGGAGGATATTTTTATCCCCCTATAGTTTTGATAATCACTCATGAGATTAGGGGGTATTCATGAGTTCAATTGTTAAAACAAGTTCTAAAGCATATTCGGTTCTGATCGTCAGCACCTTCGCCTTCACTGTGTGCTTCATGGTGTGGATGATGTTCGGGGTTATCGGAATCCCGATCAAAAAAACGCTTGGCCTTACTGCAACTCAATTTGGTCTTTTAACTGCAACCCCTATTTTGACTGGCTCACTCGTCAGAGTGCCACTCGGTATCTGGACTGACCGATTTGGCGGCCGTATCGTCATGTTTTTATTGATGATCTCTACTGTTATCCCAATTTGGATGATGAGTTATGCCACTGCTTATTGGCATTTCTTAGTAATCGGACTCTTCGTAGGTTTAGCTGGGGGCTCTTTTTCTGTCGGCACACCTTATGTGGCTCGTTGGTTTCCAAAAAATCGCCAAGGTTTTGCGATGGGCGTCTACGGTGCAGGTAACTCAGGCGCTGCAGTGAACAAATTTATAGCCCCAGCGCTAGTTGTTGCGTTTGGTTGGGCGATGGTGCCTCAGGTTTACGCCGCAGTCATGTTGGGTGCAGCTCTCCTGTTTTGGATCTTTAGCGCAAGTGAGCCATCCCACTTAGTGTCAACCAATATCTCTTTCAGGGATCAACTAAAGGCCCTAAAAGATCCTAAAGTATTGCGCTACTGTCAGTACTACAGCATTGTGTTTGGGGGCTATGTGGGCCTTAGCCTCTGGATGGTTCAGTACTATGTCGGTGAATTTGGTTTAGAAATTCGGACAGCGGCGCTATTGGCTGCCTGCTTCTCTCTACCTGGTGGTGTATTGCGAGCTATTGGTGGTTGGTTATCAGACAAGTACGGTGCGCATCAGGTGACTTGGTGGGTAATGTGGGTGAGCTGGATCTGCCTCTTCTTACTTTCTTATCCACAAACAGATTTCACAATTTTGACAATCAATGGCCCAGAAACATTTCATATTGGCCTGAATATTTATTTATTTACCGGCCTGATGTTCATCTTGGGTATTGCTTGGGCCTTCGGCAAAGCAAGCGTCTTTAAATATATCGGCGATGACTATCCAGACAATATCGGCACTATTTCTGGAATTGTTGGTCTAGCTGGAGGATTGGGCGGTTTCATTCTGCCCATCATGTTCGGCGTCATCTTAGATATCACCGGAATTCGTTCAAGCGCATTTATGTTGATGTATGGCGTGGTCTGGGTTTCTCTAATCTGGATGTATCTCACAGAAGTTCGCAAATCTGAAGTGATGGGTAATAAATCCATCCCCTCAGCTATCTAATCATCGCAAAGAAAGGGAGACACCATGTCCTCTACAGTAATTAATCGTTGGGAGCCTGAGAATAAAGAGTTCTGGGAGTCAACTGGAAAGTCGATTGCCAAACGCAATCTCATTATTTCTATCCCTGCACTCACTCTAGCCTTTGCGGTGTGGATGGTATGGTCGGTAGTGGTAGTCAATTTACCCAATGTGGGGTTTAAATTCTCGACCAATCAACTCTTCTGGTTGGCTTCCTTACCTGCACTTTGTGGCGCCACCTTACGTATTTTCTATTCCTTTGCAGTACCTATTTTTGGCGGTAGACGCTGGACTGCCATTTCTACAGCCTCTTTGTTAATCCCGGCTATTGGTATCGGCTTTGCAGTGCAAAACACGGCTACCCCATATGAAATTTTCATCCTCCTGGCTTTACTGTGTGGCTTGGGAGGTGGAAATTTTGCCTCCTCAATGGCCAATATCAG
>CAIKGX010000045.1 GCA_903827075.1 uncultured beta proteobacterium
AACTCCCTGGACTATGCCTTCATCATATCGATTGCTCGACTTAGATGGGTGCCGTCTAGTCTCTACCCAAAATTACTTTGAGCAGCCTTAATCATTTTTTTAACCTCTAGGCTCTCATTAATAGAGTGAATTGTAATTTGCGGGTTTTGTTTAACAAAAACACGAAATACTTCATCTGCAAATGCCTGACCAATTGACTCAACACCCTTAAAATCTAGTAGCACAGTCTTAAAACGATCAACGCGATTTAAAATTCGCTTCGCCTGTGAGCGTGAAATAAGCTGCCCACCTTCATATAGACCTAGCTTAACTGGAACAACTGTTTTATTAAACGCGTAATCTTCGTCTTCCGTGCCGCTAAAACTATCAAATACCGTACGCAATATTCTTTCTGAATTAAGCGCTATTTTCATGACAACCCTGGTTCCTTGATGACTTTTTTCGTTATGAAGTAAAAAGTCCATTTCCGAACCGTCAGCATGAGTAAAAACCAAATCGCCAGAAAAAATAAAGAATTCATCGAAAGCACGGGATGAGAAAAAGATTCCTTGCCCAGTATGATTTCTTGGATCCGTAGTGAGCTTTCCTTTGCTCAACTCCAAAATAGACTCACGTGGATCATGCAACTTTAATAATCTGGCGATATGGTTAAAAATTCCCTCGCCATTATCAACAATTGATATTGACACAAAATCGGGCGTTCTTTCTACATGAATATAGACCTCAGTACCTTCCGAATGATCAATGGCGTTGTTTAGCATTTCAGTAAAACCGTAATGGCAAATATTGGCAATTTCTTTAGGCAAGCCATTAAATATTTCACTAAAGTCACGTGAATAGACTTCAGACTCCTCTAACCCCTTTAATTGAAATAGACCGTCATGAAATCGCTTTACACCTAACTGATAGACCCGCGCCTTCGTACTGCCGCTGGAAGCTAAAAATCCATCCTTAACTAACGCTGCAAAATGCGCATGGATAGCCTGTCTGGTAAGGCCAAACCTTTCCATTGCGGCATGAGCTAAATCGAGTTGATTGGCTTTAACGCCATCTACCAAGAACTGACGTACTTCTTGGGAGCGCTTTGTATTGGCAAATTTCATGTCTATTTTTGTAAAGTTTTATGCAATTATTGTAAAGTTTTATGAAATTATTGTAAAGTTTTTGGTAGGCGATTGACAAGAAACTCCGCATTAATAGTGCTTATACGCACTCTGAGGCCTTTTTAACCTTATTTACCGCTAAATCAAACTAGGTTTCTTTTGTTGTAGGCCGTATCCACTTGTTATCCACCTTATAGCGACATTGCTAAACGGCACTACGCTCGCGTTGATAGAGAGTTAGGTTACGGTGTATGAGTGCAGACATCTAGGGTAGACCCATATAAACAGGGGGTCTGCGGGTGGTCAGTGTTGGTGTGTACGCAAATGTGTAGTGAAATTTACTTAAATTTACTTCGCAGCGTCTTTTGCTAACCGAAAACCCAAATGCGACATTGGGCTAAATGGATCTGCGCCTCGGCGTGCGCTAGGACGATAGGATTGGCAATAATCTTCGTTGCATAAAAACGATCCGCCACGAATAACTCTTTTAGGAGCATTAGGTGGAACGCCATAATCGTCTGGGTCATATGAATTACTTGGCCCAAGAGGATTATTGACAACGCCATTTCCATACTCTTTGGCTTGTATTGCAAAGTAATCGGCACGATACCAATCGGCAACCCATTGCCATGCATTACCAGTCATATCAAACAAGCCATAGCCATTTTGAGGATATGTTCCAACGGAACTAGTACCTACTGCGCCGCCAGCTTTAGGGCTAATGACTGGATTAACTACCGGGAATGCCTGCTTCTTTACATCCCAAATATTGGCCGGCAACTTTCCTTCTTGCTCTAGTTGATCACCCCACACATAGGTTGCTTGGTTCAAACCACCGCGCGCAGCAAACTCCCATTCCGCTTCTGTAGGTAATCGCTTGCCTGCCCATTTGGCATATGCCAAAGCATCTTCGTAACTCACTTGAACTACCGGATGATTTCCTTTGCCATCAATATTACTTTTTGGGTCGGTTGGGTGCCGCCAATTTGCACCAGGCACATAGGCCCACCACTGTGAGTAATCATTGAGATTCACCCTTGCTTTCGTGCCAAGAAACACCATCGCCCCAGGCACAAATATTGAAGCAGGTGGCATAGGGGTTCCTGGTGGAAGTTGTACACGAATGGTTTCCCAATCGGGTACTTGCTCTGCAGTAGTTTTGTAATTTGTTTCATTTACAAATTGCGCGAATTGATCATTTGTGACATGAGTGATATCCATCCAAAATCCAGCTACCTTCACTTTATGAGTAGGCTTCTCATTGGCTTGTGCTTTTTTATGATCACTACCCATCAAAAATTCACCACCGGGAATCCATGCCATTCCTTTAGGACTGTTAATTCCATCACCAAGACGAATTTCTGGAATTACTTGCTGGGGCTTTGAAAAGAAATTACTCCAAACTAAAAATGCGCCTAAGCCTAAAGCAGCAAGAACTACAACTAATAACACGCGACCTTGTACATTCTTCATAGTGCTATTTGCCTAGCGGGATACTGATGGTCGCAATGGTTGCATACCCTTCAACCCGATTTTGCGCCCAAAACTCTTTATATGCGCGCAGATTAATATAAGCCTGCTTTTTTCCAATATTAAATAGATACCCAATTTGTGGGCCGACCGCTGCTATGCGGGATTTGAAAGCGCCGATTCTATCTCCACTTCCTGAGTCAGCCGTGAGCTGGTAATAGCCATACCCTGCAATACCCACTTGCCAGTTTTGCGATACAAATTGGGAAACAGACCAATCCAAGTGTGAATCAATACCATTTTGGTAATTGGTTTGAGTATTCATCCAGTTATAAGTAGCCCCAAGTACACCAGAAAATTCTAAGCCAGTAGTGTTATTAAGATAGGTATAGCCACCGCCAGCATCCAATGCAGCATGACCAATTCCAATACTCGCAAGACTTGTTCGATTATAAGTACCTACTGGAATATCACCTGTTACATATGCTTTGTAATTATTATTGCCTTGGTTCCATGTCAAGCTAGCCAGTGGGTAGATATCAGTACTTCCATTACTTGTGTTGGCGCGGTTTAATTGCGCGCTTGGATTTGTAGCACTTATAGATGCAGTAGTGGTATTTGATCCTGGACCCCAACCCAAACCAATATATGGCTGCCCGCCCAGAATTTTTTCTTCTCCTACATAACCCAACTGCATTAATACCAAAGACTCTCTAGTGCTGACGCCAGCGTTCAAACTTGTACCGCGTTGAAATGTTTTTGATTTATCTGCCTTACCGCTATAGACATAAGGGATCGCCACCAAAGACCATCCAGTTGCCATTGGTACGGCTGCCATACTGGCGTATTGACCAGACATCCAAAAGGGGACGCCGCCTTCATCAGCATTTGCGCCCAACGAAAATAAAATAATGCTCAAAAGAAAAAAAGGCCTGGCAATCTGACGCCGGGCTTTATTAAATATTTTCATTCTTAATCGCTACGGGGCCCAAATCTGAAATTAGACATATTAGGCGCAGCTGGGATTGGATATTGTTTAGCAGATTTGGCAAACTTTTCAACTTCGGCT
>CAIKGX010000046.1 GCA_903827075.1 uncultured beta proteobacterium
AAACCAGCTAAAACCATCTAATTTCCCAATCTTTACTTAACCTTGTATATACTGATTCAACGCTACTAGAGTGTTTTTTCCTCTGTTAATCCGTAGGTCCCTGGTTCGAGCCCAGGTCGAGGAGCCAAATAAGTAGAAGCCTTCAGAGTGAATAGCTCCGAAGGCTTTTTTATTTTATTGCCTATAAACAACATATAGGCAACATTTACACCAATATATCTACCCCCCGAAGAGCTCTCAAAAATATATTATTGGGACTCAGCGCAACTATTAGCCTTTGCTTTTCCTTCAAACATTCAGGATAGGGGCGCTTGAATCACGTCTTCCTTACCTATAGCCGAAAATAGCTTGCGTGAAACCTGCAACCAGCCTAGTAGTGGCGTAGTTATTTAATTTATAAACCTAATTAGAGTTAATTGCAGTTAAAAAATCAATTGTGTAATTATTGAAAATTGTTTGAAGATTTTCGTGACGATGGCGTATATAAAATGAATCTTAAGAGATTTTATGAATACGTGACAGTATTTGATTGCGCACTAAATTCAAGGCGTTTTTCATTGTGTATAGGCGATACTTCTCTTCTGAGGATACCCAGCTATCCCTTGTCTCCTGATCTAAGAGATCTAGCTGATTAAGCAAATCATGCAACTCACTTTGACTTTTTTCATGGGTTGATAATTTATCTATTCGTTGAATTTCATCATACGCATCCTCAATGAGCATTACGGAATGTTTGCTGCGATAGCTTGGAAGAATTCTAAAGAGTGGATAAATAACAGCTAGCAGCCCCAATAAAACGAACCACATTCTATCGATATAGCTAGAGAGCCAAATAGGCAATCTTTCGAGTATAGAGATTCTGCCGCCATCATAGAATCTTTTGGCTATGGGGCTAAGTTCAACAGCATGATCAACATAGGCAGGAAAGAACTCTGGCTTTGCAAAAAACTGATCAATGTCATTAGTAATTTTTTCCGCCCCCAAAAGAAAGATGCTTTGGATGGCTGGGTGCATATCTTTTTCAATAAGAAGCGTAACAGTAGATGCAAGCATCTGAATATCTTGAGATGGATGTGTCTTACGGAGATCTAAAGAGCCTTTAGGTATGGTAACAACGCTCATATAAGGCAGTTTTTTTACGTACGCAGGCGCATAAGTAAAATCTAAAACATGAATCTCTGGGTGATGAAGTAATTCTTGGATATTAGGACTGCTAAATCCATCCATGATGAAAACAGCATCGATTTCACCATCGAGCAAACTGGCTATTCCTTCTTTATTGGGCATTTTTACCAAATTAGTTCTACCCTCAATGGTAATGCCGCTAAGGCCCAGAATTCTTTCTAAGGTAATTTCAGCTGCACTTCCATCTGGTCCAACAGATAGCCTTTTAGTAGAAAAATATTCAAAAGGTTTTTTACCAGTAAATTCAGGCCCCCGATAAAACAGCCATAAAGGGGCATATTCAATACTGCCAAGTGAGCGCAAGTCAGGGTACGCCCCCGGTTTAACTACTCCCCCAATCATTAAAGAGGCATTTACTTCGTTATCCTTATCAGCTAAATCTGCAAGGCTTTTTGCTGAGCCTTGCGTGTTAACTAGATGGAGTCGGACTCCTTCTGCCTCAAAAAAAGGGACAAACTTTTTTCCCAGCATTTCAAAGGTTGAGCCCTCTTGCCCCACTGCAAAGTAAATATCCTTAGGTGGGAAGGGTCGACTAAATGAGATCAAAACAAACACGCCACATACTAAAAGCAATATCCAACGCCAATCCGTCCTCAATAAGTCCCCCCAAGAGTGAAATTCTTGGATTAATGAACTCCGTAAATGGGATATTAATGATGGATGTTTAGGCATATATACGAGGAGATGAAAAGCAAGGTTTCTATATTCTAATTAAATACCATTTAGCACCAACTTGCATTATTTTTATAATCTTTAATAAAGTATTGAAAACTTACTGAAGAGTTAAGAGCCCAGTTTCAATTTCTAGCTATACAAAAAAGGGTTGCTAGATAAAATTAAACAGGGTCTATATGCGTCATCACATTCAGTACTGGCAAGGTACTGGTCACTCTTTTGGCAGCCTCAAAGGCGATGTCATGGCCAACCCGAACGGTGGCATTGGCATCTACCTCAATATGTACATCTACCAAAATCATATCGCCCATTTTGCGGGTTCGTAGATCATGGCATCCCTTGACACCCTCAGTAGCCAAAATCACATCTACTATCTTTTGATTTTCTTCTACAGATACGGCGCGATCCATCAGATCATGAAGCGCATCCCAACTAAACTCCCAGCCCGTTTTTGCTACCATCAAACCCACTATCAGTGCGCCGACAGCATCCAATATCGGGTAGCCAAGTAAGGCGCCTACGATACCTACGGATACTACTAAAGAAGATGCGGCATCAGATCTAGCATGCCAAGCATTAGCCACTAACATGCTTGAGCGAACCTGCTCAGCTACTTTCAGCATGTATCTAAATAGAAGTTCTTTGACGACCAGAGCGCCTAGAGCAACATAAAGGGCTAGTATCTGAATTTGGCCAGCCGCTACTGGATTGATGATCTTATGTCCGGCACTCCACAGCATACCGAGACCAACAACCAATAAAGAAACGCCTAAGAACAAAGAGGCAGCGGTTTCATAACGTTGATGTCCATAGTGATGGTCATCATCCGCATCCTTAGCACTATGGTGATTGGCGAATAGCACGACAAAATCTGCTACTAAATCCGTTAGCGAATGAATACCATCGGCAATCAAACCCTGAGAGCCCGATATAAAGCCTGCAAAGATTTGACTGATCGTTAATCCCAAATTAACAGCAACACTGACCAAGGTACTTTTCTTAGCAGCCTGCTGCTTTTCTTTGGAATCGAGTTCCGGATTTTCTATAAGGTCGTCCATCGAATGATTTTATTTCTGTTATATGTTGAAATGATGACGACTCACAACAATCAGGCTTAAATCAACTGCTTGCTTCTAAGGTTGGCTAGTCGATTGCCCAGAGTTTTAATGGTGAGGAGATTATATTTTTCGCCCTCAGCCCAATTACTACCCTTCCACTCAATACCTTCTTCAGTAATATTCACAAAGGGCTCTCTGCCTTCTTTGGCATAGCCCTCCAAAATTCCCATCAGCACTAACTTATCGTTAGATCCATCGGCATCTTTCAGTGCATCTAAGATGGGCTTGGTAATCGTATCCTTGTAAGTTACTTTTGCATCTGGATGTTTAGGGCTTGCTGGAGTTTCGAAGATATATTCATGTGGCCACTCATATACATTTCTGGCGGCGTTTTTTACCGCCTCTGGATTGACTGTGTTGCCTTGGGTATTTTTAGGATCGTTGGGTAGACTTAATTCCAAGATCCAAGCCTCAAATTCTGCGATGCGGCTATAGCGTTTTTCTTCACTATCGCGCTTTAACTCTTCTTGCGATAACAATAAGGTCACCCAGGCCCAGGCAATATCCTTTGGGGTGGCAAAATTCTGACCCAATATGTCACTTGCGCGTTTAAGAATCGCTTTAGATGTGAGTTTTTTCATTAGGTTCTTTCTGTAATGCCTTCAATTGGAGGGTGGCAATGCCAATGGGAGGGCTCCCACAGATTCACTTGATGCACACCATAGATGTGACAGGATACTCGTGATAGCGTCGTTTTACATCAAAACTTGGACTTTTTAGGCCAAGGTGAGCCTAATTTCTTACTTGTAGGAGCCTCAACATACAATTACAGGATGAATATAAGCGCTAACACCACAACTACCTCCCCCTCGATCAAAGAGAAGATTCTTGATGAGCTAAAAAAAGCATTGGTCTTAGCGCTTTACCTGGGCACATGGTTTTGTGCTTTGGCTTTTTTAGCGGCCACCACATTACGTGAAAGCCCAATTCCACTCTCTATTTTTGGCCTTTCTTTAGTAAAGGCAGTGGTCTGTGCCAAATTCATGCTGGTAGCACAATCAGCATATCCAATGAAGTTCCAAAGGGATAATGGAATTATTCGCCCCCTACTTGTTTTATCGCTTATTCACGTAGGGATTGTTTTAGTCCTATCTTTTAATGAGGCTGGAATTGTGGGCTTATTCCATGGAAAAGGTTTCTGGGCCTCACTACTGTCCTTTGGTAATGGCGATCCCTTGCACATACTGTCAATGTCAATCGTCTATTGGCTCATTGTGTTGCCTTACCTTTTATTTGCAAGTATGCGAATAGCCATGGGTGATTTAGAATTACGCACGCTATTTTTGGGCCCTCCAAAGCAAACATCTAAGTAATAAAGATGAGGATTTTTTTCTGATGCATCCGGTCTTCAGAACAAAACTGGGTTTTGAGCATTGCTTCTTTTTTTTACTACTGTTTTTTGCACAACAGTCTTGGGCCCAAGAGATTGAAGCTCGAGCTTATTCCAATGCACCTATTGGCATAAACTTTCTTAGTGGCGGCATAGTCCAGGCTAAAAGCGGTAACTACACGCTGACTAGTGAAGTCATGAGTCTGACTCATATCCTTGATGTTGGTGGTCAATCTGGCAAATTGACCTTGGTACTTCCCTATGCACAAATTACCGGCCAAAGTAGTGCTGGTGGCCAAACGGTGAATGCCTCATCAGAAGGATTATCCGATCCATTGATTAAGGCCTCCGTCAATTTATACGGAGCCCCTGCCTTAACTTTGGATCAATTTAAAAACTACCAACAAGATCTCATTATTGGTGCCAGCTTGGCCGCTTCCATTCCCTGGGGAAAATACAATGACAATCAATTGGTCAATGTGGGAGCAAATCGCTGGTTTATTCAGCCTGGCGTAGGCGCCTCTCAAGCAGTGGGCCCATGGCGTTTTGAATTAGCGGGCGCAGCCACAATCTATACGAGCAATACAAGCTTTATGGGTGGTAATTCTCTATCTCAAAACCCTGTGTATTCAACCCAAACACACGCGATATATTACTTTCCGTCAACCGCATGGATCTCGGTGGATGCCACTTACTATATCGGCGGTCAATCCTATTTAAATGGTATTGCCATTAATGGCAGTCAAGAAAACTGGCGGTTTGGTAGTACGGCTTCTTATCCCATCAATAAACACAACTCCATTCGTTTATCGGCCAGTACTGGCGTGTATTCTAGAACCAACAATAGCTATGATCTCTTCGGAATTTCTTGGCAATACCGCTTTGGTGGTGGCTTGTAGAGCTCTACTACAGGCCTCGAAGGTGCCGGCGCAATATTTTGCCTACATTTGATTTGGGTAGTTCTTGTACAAAGGCAATTTGACGTGGGCGCTTATAACTGGTCATTTGTTCCTTGCAATATTGAACGACCTGCTCCTTACTTAAATGACTATCCTCTTTCACAATATAAGCCTTGACGATCTCGCCTAATTTTCGATGAGGAAAACCAATCACTGCGCACTCTCGCACGCCAGGCATTTGAGAGATCACTTCTTCAATCTCATTGGGGAATACCTTAAAACCAGCCACCACAATCATGTCTTTTTTACGATCAATAATATGCACATAACCATCAGCACTCATGGTGCCAATATCCCCGGACTTAAAGTAGCCATCTTCACTGATAAATAGCTTGGTTTCTTCTGGCTGATTCCAGTAACCAGCCATTACTTGTGGGCCCTTGATACAAATCTCTCCCGCAGTTCCAAACGGCACTTCAATGCCATCGTCATCCAGCATTCGAATATCTGTACTGGGTAGGGGCATACCAATCGAGCCTGTGAAGGACTCGATCAATGGTGTATTGACACATACCACTGGTGATGTTTCAGATAAACCATAACCTTGCGCAATCGGAACGCCTGTCATTTTCTGCCAGAGATCAGCGGTTTTTTTCTGAACTGCCATTCCTCCACCGATGGTGACCAGTAAGTGCGGCAGCTTGACCTTTAAAAACTGTGGATGATGGATTAATGCATGAAAGAGCGTATTCACAGCTGGAAAAATATTGATATTGGGATGCTTGATTAGCATCTTGATGAAGCCAGCGATGTCACGTGGATTGGGCACCAGAATCAATAAACCACCTTTGCGTAATCCCAATAACCCACAAGCAGTGAGTGCAAAAATATGGGTCATCGGCAATGCACATAAGAAGACCAATTGCGACTTGCGTAGTTTTAGAGCGGGCTCTAACCAAACTTCAATTTGCGTAATATTGGCTATGATATTTTTGTGCAGTAAAACAGCACCCTTAGAAATGCCATTAGTGCCACCGGTATATTGCAAAAAAGCAATGTCCTCAGGGGTGATGATGGGCTTACTAAATCGATGATGCTTGCCTATTGCAAGAGCATGAGTAAAAGACTCATGGGGAAATTGCCAATACGGCACTATCTTTTTGATATGACGCGCAATGAAATTAACCAACAATCCCTTAGCACCAAGCGAATCACCCAAACTGCTTACGATGACTTTCTTTACTAAATCCTGATCAGAAATTGCCTGATAAATATGTGCAAAATTTTCCAACATCACCAGTATGCAGGCGCCGCTATCCCGTAGTTGGTGCTCTAACTCACGCGAGGTATACAGTGGGTTCACGTTGACGACCGCAAAGCCTGCGCGCAAAGTACCCAGCATCGCAACGACATATTGCGCCACATTCGGAAACATGATGGCCACTCTTGAACCTGGTTCTAAATTCAATGTTTGCAGATAGCTTGCAAAGTATTTAGATAAACGGTCTAGTGATTGGTAGCTGATTGACTGCCCCATAGACTCGATGGCAGTGTGCTGCGGGTGTTTTTTAAAAGACTCTTCTAGCATCTCCACCAAAGATGCGTAGCGAGCTAATTCAATATCGTGCGGTACGCCTTCAGGATACTGATTTAGCCAAGGTCTTTTGGGGTTCATAGCAATTCATTGAGTTTTTTCATATATAAGTCATGGCCTTGGTGCATTTTTCCTTGCCACTCATTACCAGCACCGCTATCAGCATCATCGGTGATGTATTTAAATGATTGCCAAGGGATGTTGTATCGAAAGGCTGTAGCGGCAATCGCAAATAATTCCATGTCGACCACATCAACCTTCTGAATGCCCAACCAAGGATCCTCGGTAGTTACGAAACTATCGCCTGTTCCGCAAATAAACTCGCCATCAGGGGAAAAATATTCATACGGATTGGGGCAAAACGGCGTCATTCCTCTAGGCGCAAGTGGCTCAGCTACCATGTCGCGCTGAATTACTTTCCCAATACTGATTAAGCCTGACAGTTCGGGATTGATCTTGCCTACCGTCCCAAAGTTCACAATGCGTTTGGGCTGATATTCATGGATGGCTTTCACACTCGCCAGTGCAGCATTAATTTTGCCAATCCCGGTGTAAATCACCTTCACTTCAGCAGGAACGTCTGCTTGCTTGAGCTCAGACTCTAATGCGGTAATAATGAGTATGTGTGTTTTCATGGCAACCAATAATGAATTTATTAGATTATCTACCCGGAGTACCGAACTTTCCCAAACCGGGAATTCTTTTTCGAGATATCTCCCCTCTATTAGCTAATCCTGCAGCGTTTAAAGAAGCTATTTTCCAGTTGGAAATATTAGCCGAGCAATTTGACTATACCCATATTCTAGGGATTGAATCCCGTGGCTTTATCTTTGGGTCGGCCTTGGCCCATCATGCCCATAAGGGCTTTGCCTTGGCTCGTAAACCCAACAAATTGCCCTTAGCCACCCATCGACAGGCCTACGGCTTGGAATACGGCACTGACTCTTTAGAGCTGCAGCAGTCCACCCTAGAAAAAGGGGCTCGGGTTCTCATTATTGATGATGTTCTAGCAACAGGTGGAACCATCATTGCAGCTAATCAATTACTCAAAAGTGCTGGCTTTGAGGCTTGTGGCGCCTTAACCCTATTGGAGATCGCCGGCCTAAATGGTGGCGAACTATTAAACAAACAAGGGATTGTGAATCGAACTGTTCTGATTGCCTAAATCAGGTTCTTAGCAGTTTTAACAAGCTTCATAGCACCCCACCCCAAAGCGAGAACTTTACTTGCTAATTTTGGCTTGAAGTGGGCAAGCACAGCGAATGCACTAGTCCACAAAATGGGAGTGCTTTTCAGAAATCTGAAGGCGCTCATACCCTTATCAGCCAATTGAAAAGACTTATCTAAAGGCTGGAAATGAATGACCAGCTCAGCACGTTCAATAGCAGCACGCTCTTGTAGCGCTAATTGACGGGCTTTTAATTCATCAAGACGCGCACTCATGGCTTATCGAGCTCCACTCGATCTTTAGAAAACTCGGCAATAGTTGCCTCAAAGAGTTTAGGCATAGTGCGAAATGAACGCAAAACAAGGAGTGTCAATATCAGACCGATAGTGAGAAATCCGCTCGTTAACAGGCTTAAGGCCAACATCCGATCACTTTCCCAGCTATAAATCACAATGAGTAAGGCTAGCATAACTAAGCCAAAGAATAAAAAGAATAAGGTAAATGCGATCATCACTAGCAAGCCAATGAATCGAGATCTGGCGATCTGAATATCTAAAGAGATCAGCTCAAGCCGTGTCTGGGCAATAGAGATACCAGTCGATACCAAATTTTTAATAGCTGAAAAGATATTTTCTTGTGACATAGGTCAGCCTAGCGACGACTAACAAGTAGGCCAATCAACAGACCCAATCCCGCCGCCACTCCTACAGCCTCCCATGGCTTGCGATGCACAAACTCATCCGCACCTTCAGCAATCACTTTAGCCTTATCACTAATGGCATCTTCAACGCTTAAAAGATTTTCTTTGGCAGAGGCCAATGTTTCTAGTGCTTTAGAGCGAATCGAATCAATAGGACTACCTTCCCGATCAGCGGTGGCATTAATCAAGGCTTCTGCATCGGCAATCAAGGCCTTAAAGTCGCCCATCAATCGTTCGGGATTGGAGTTGATCTCACTATGATCCGGTGTCGCCAAATGTGGTTTGCTAGTCATCGCTGTCTTTCTGTATTTGAATGGTTTGCATTATTTTGATCATTCTAAGCAATTCTGCTCACAGAGCCTAGTAATAGAACGGTCATCCCTGCATTGCCTTCCTTAAAGTGCTTCAGATAACCCTTCAAGCTCGGGCGCCGTCTGAGCAGGGCATGATAGGCCTCACTACCGTAGGCTGTTTGTTCGCCAAAGTGGTATTCATCCACCCTATCCGCAAAATAGTTGTTTTCTAAGGCGTTGTGGACCGCCCATTTAATGCGACCACCCTCGCCGCTTGCCCCATATCCATGTATCAAGATGATGGCCTTAATGCCCACTTCGCTTGCTCGGCGTAAAGCAACAGTCAAGCGTTCTAGGGCTTCTTCTGCGCTGGGGCTATCGAATTTGAGATTAAGGACCAGCGTATCACTCAGTGCCACTGGTAATTCATCGCTTCCACACTGCGGACAAAGATCTCCCATCCCCCTGGGGTTGCCACACTGCGGACATTCAAATGAACGGGTCATGACAAAACCATACTACAGATTGATGTCATCAACCCATTCATCAAGATAGCAAACTTAAGAGCAATACTTTGCTTCTAACGCTGTTGTAGAAATATTTTGATCATCAATCATGCGGCTTAAGGTTTGCGCAGCAGCATCTTTGTTTTCCTGAACTTTCAAGCTCACGTTAATTAAAGAGCTCACATCTTTACGAATCGAGGTATTTCCATAACGCAATTCCTTCAAAGTGGATACCGCTTCAGCTGAGATTTTGCATTGCTGGTTTATCAACTCACGCGAATCTGATGTGGTGTTTGCATAAGCAAAGGCAGCTACAGAAATTGATGCAATGGCTAATAGAGTTTTTTTCATCTTATTTCCTTAATTTATGACCACATGTGGGACAACAACCTAAATCTTTTGCTTTGATTTTTCTCAAGGCGGCATAGACGCTAGATTCTGAAATTTCCATCTTTCTGGCGGCTTGAGCTGCTGTCATGCCCTTCCCTATCCAATCCAAAGCTTGATGTGTTTTCGGTATCACTCTTCTCATTTCACCTCCCATAAAACACACTATATCACAACTTCTGAAGTTGTGAAGTTGTGAATTAAAATAAATAACTAGTGAGATACCCTAATAAAAGGGCAATACAGAGATTTGCAGGATCAAATTAGCGAATGAACCCTGATTTATGGTCAAAAAGCCTTAGGAGGGCGGACGATAGTATGATTTCAGGTATCTAAGGGAGTTAAAAATGTATCGAATGATGTTTGTACTATTAGTCAGCATTGGCCTCATGGCTTGCAGAGGTAACGACAAGGTCGTTGGTGCCTGGGAAATTAATGATGTCTATCGCTCCACCAATATGACCCCCAATCCAGTTACAGGGCAAAAGGTATATGTAGGGCCCCCCATTAATACGATGGATGCGAATGACACCTACGAGATGTACAACCTGAGAAGTGAGGTGTCTGCTCAAGGTGTCAAATCGTATGAGCTGCTGGTTTTATTAACGTATTACTCTCCATGGCGTTACTACGAATCAGCATCCCTACTAAATACCCCTTCCTCCACATTTAAAGTCGTATCTAGAGAAGCGGGGATCTGTGACAACAGAGGATGCATGTTCAAAGAGTTGTTATCGATTACATTAAGTGATGCCTTTTTGAAGAAGCAGCTTGATCATGGATTTCAGATTACCCTCTCCTCAAAAACTGGGGTAAAAACAGATCTCTTTGTTCCAGCGCAATATATCAAGGGATACTTGAAAGCCGTTGACGGGACAAGTAATTAGGCATTGGGCTGGAGTTTTCCACAAGTTAGTAAAGAAAAAAGGGGCTAACTGTATTAAGCTGATACAACCATTTATTGGGTGGATTGTAAAAGCACTTTTGAGCCCTAAAAGATAGAATATTCTCATCTGCATGCAATTAAATCCAAATACCTCCACCCTCATCTTCATTGACCTGCAAGAGCGTCTAATGCCTTCAATTGACGAAGGACAAGAGGTTCTTGCCCAATGCATTCGTATTGCAAAAATTGCTCAGCTACTACAAGTACCCATGATTGGAACAGAGCAAAGTCCTCAAAGTCTTGGTAGTAATCTTGCAGAGATTGCACAATTTTGCGAAACAACATTTTCCAAGATACATTTCAATGCGTGTTTAGATGGCTTGATTGAAATTTTACCAAAGGGACGTAAGCACCTTATTCTTGCTGGATGTGAGACCCATGTATGTCTATTGCAAACCGCCCTTCACCTAGTAGATGAATCTTTTCATGTTTCGATCATTGTGGATGCTGTTGGGTCAAGAAAGCCTTTGGATAAGATAACTGCACTTAAGCGCTTAAGCGTCACTGGGGCTACCCTAGTTACAGTGGAAATGTTAGCATTTGAGTGGCTAAAATCCGCAAATCATAGTTCATTCAAGGAAGTATTGCGACTCATTAAAGACTGAGTGTCTGATCTGCAGATCGCCCATAGTGATATCTGATCGATTTCCTAGGTTGCCTATGTATAAATCTCAAATAAAGCAATGTTTTGGTGGTGGGTAGGCTAGTGGGTAGAGAACCCAGAAAAAAACA
>CAIKGX010000047.1 GCA_903827075.1 uncultured beta proteobacterium
GTGTGAATGCGCCAGATTATGTAAAAAATCAGCAGTTAATTGAATGGGTTGCAGATATTGCAGCCCTAACCAAGCCAGATAGCATTCATTGGTGCGATGGTTCCCAGTCAGAGTATGACGAGCTTTGCGAGCTTTTGGTAAAGGCAGGTGTATTTAAACGTCTAAACCCTGCCAAACGAAAGAATTCATTTTTAGCCCTCTCCGACCCAGATGATGTAGCTCGTGTTGAAGACCGCACTTTTATTTGTTCTGCCAAAAAAGAAGATGCAGGACCAACCAATAATTGGGTTGAGCCGAGCGAAATGCGCGCAACCTTAAACCCGCTGTTTGATGGTTGCATGCGCGGTCGAATCATGTATGTTGTGCCTTTTTCAATGGGCCCTATTGGATCACCAATTGCCCATATCGGCGTTGAGCTTTCTGACAGCCCTTATGTAGCCATCAATATGAAACTGATGACGCGCATGGGCAAAGCAGTGATCGATCAGTTGGGTGTAGGCGGTGAATTTGTTCCTTGCATTCATACAGTTGGAAAACCATTGGCAGCAGGCGAAAAAGATGTCGCATGGCCTAACAATAAAAATAAGTACATTGTTCACTATCCTGAAACTCGTGAAATTTGGTCCTTTGGTTCAGGCTACGGCGGCAATGCCTTGTTAGGTAAAAAATGTTTTGCATTGCGTATTGCATCCAATATGGGTCGAGACCAGGGCTGGTTGGCAGAACACATGTTGATTTTGGGTGTGACATCGCCTGAAGGTAAGAAATACCATATTGCTGCCGCATTCCCATCGGCCTGTGGAAAAACCAACTTCTCCATGATGATCCCTCCCAAAGGATTTGAGGGCTGGAAGGTAACTACTGTTGGTGATGACATTGCATGGATCAAACCTCGCAAAGACGCAGTAACGGGTAAAACCCGCTTGTTCGCAATTAACCCAGAGTCCGGCTATTTTGGTGTTGCCCCAGGCACAAACCGTCAAACCAATCCCAATTGCCTTGACTCCTTAAATCAAGATGTCATCTTCACCAACGTTGGCTTGACTGATGATGGCGATGTTTGGTGGGAAGGCTTGACCGATACACCCCCAGCACATTTAATTGATTGGCAGGGCAAAGACTGGACTCCAGCAGATGGAGCGGCAGGACGCAAGGCCGCGCATCCGAATTCACGTTTTACTGTTGCAGCAACCAATAACCCAGCAGTGGACCCTAACTGGGATGACCCAGAGGGCGTTGCTATCGATGCATTCTTATTTGGCGGCCGCCGTTCCAATACGGTGCCCTTGGTGAGTGAAGCTCGCGATTGGCAGGAGGGTGTTTATATGGCCGCAACGATGGGCTCGGAAACTACCGCTGCAATTACTGGACAGGTTGGCGTAGTCCGTCGTGACCCATTCGCGATGATTGCCTTTGCTGGCTACAACATGAGCGACTACTTCCAACATTGGTTAAACATTGGCAAGAAGTTGGCCGCGGATGGCGCGGTATTACCAAAAATCTATTGTGTAAATTGGTTCCGTAAAGATGAGGCCGGTAAGTTTGTATGGCCTGGTTTTGGTGAAAACATGCGCGTACTTTCTTGGATTTTGGGTCGCGCTGAGGGCACAGCTAAAGGCGTCGAAACGGTCTTTGGTATTTGCCCAGAGCATGCCGATATTCATTGGGATGGTCTTGATTATTCACCAGAGAAGTTTGCAAAAGCGATTACTGTTGCAGTGGATGACTGGAAGAATGAATTAAAACTCCATACGGAATTATTTGAGCACCTTGGCGAGCGCTTGCCAAAAGAGTTAGTAGAGTCTCGCTCAAATATTGAGAAGCGCTTAAACGCCTAACGCCCAGCATTCATCCAATGATTAAACCCCAACACCATGCAATAGTGGTGATTGGGGCCGGCATTGCAGGCGCGACCATTGCCAATGAGTTACTCGAGCGTGGTCAAGCTGTTTGCATTCTTGATTCTGCCCCCGCCCCCGCTACCGCTTGCTCAAGCCATGCTTACGCCATAGCGCATCCACACATTGGCAGAGGCTCGCCACGCCTTCTACGCCTAACGCACCTTGCCTTTTTATTGGCTGAGGATCGTTGGCGATCCACATGGAATCAACATGGGATATTTCAGCCAAGTAAACGAGATAAAGTATTTGATCGATCTGAGATTGCCAAGCATCTTTGCAATTTGAATTTGGATGATGCAATGGCACAGGCCCTTGATGCTAAAGATGCTCAAGCGGTATGTGGAATAAACCAAAATGGTGTTTGGCTTCCAAGGGGGGCATCACTTGATTTATCAACAGCCGCACAAGACTTACTAAAACCCCACCCACTCCTTAGCTCCCATTGGAATACCCGTATCACGCGTTTAGAAAAGTGCGATGCAGGATGGAAGTTATTTGATGAAAGTGGCATCGCCCTAATGACCGCAGGCAAAGTCATTATTGCTGCAGCAATGGAGAGCAAGGCGCTTGCTGCAAGCATGGGTGTGCGACTCCCCTTAAGGCCGGTGCGCGGTCAACTGAGCATTTTTTCAATTACCGCTAATGATCCTTGGGTAGAAAGGTTACCCAGAACGGCAATTTCTGGTGATGGCTACTGCTTACCAGCCGAACGCCTTGATGACGGTAGTTATCGCTGGATAGTGGGCTCCAGTTTTGATGAGGGCGAAGATGATCTTCGGTCACGAGAATCTAGTGATCAATTTAATCGTGAGCAAGCAAAAGGCCTGCTTAATTATGGTGACGGCAATACAGGCACATTAAGAAAATTCAGCAGCTTTATTGGGGTGCGTTGTGTAGCAGGCGATCGCCTACCAATCATCGGGGCGCTTGTTCAGCGCCCCGGAATTTTTTTGGCAACAGCCCTGGGATCACGAGGAGTACTTTGGTCTGCCTTAGCATCTAAACTAATTGCAGCTCAAGTGCTGGGCGACGATTTTGCTTTGCTGACGCGCTTAGGTTTTGCAGCAGACTTAGTTGCTGCACTTGCACCGGCTCGCTTTTTCGCGGGCGCCTTGGCAGCAGCCCCAGCTTTAGGTGCTTTAGCCTCAAATTCAAAACCAATTTTGCCATCCGTACCTAGGGCCAAATAAGCCTTAAAGCCTCGCCCAGTACGGTTTGACTTAAAGTTGGTAAGCAAGTCGGTTTTGCCCTCTTTTAATAATTTCTCAACCTGTTCGCCCGAGATTTCTTGCTGTAACACTACCTTGCCAGTTTTGAAATCGCAAGACTTATTGGGGCCAGTATTGTTTTCGCATAAATAGCGCATGCCATCTTCATACACTGCACCTGAGCATTTTGGACAAACACCCAAAGTTTGGCGACCTGTGAAGTCAATTGCTTCGGATTCGTCTTCCGCAGAATTACCGAAATCAAACTCTAACTTAAATCCAGCGTTCGGATAATCGGCGTCATCCTCGGGAATCTCGCTTAACTTAATGATTGCCGCAAAGGGTCGACCCATTTTGCTGCGGAACCCTTGCAAGGGCCCAATGGTTTTATCTCGTAAAAGTTCTTCGACTTCAGGGTACTCAAAAGCCCGCCCGCCAGGCGTTTTACTAATCGTGAAGCCGCATTTTTCGCAAGCAAAGCGACGATAATTTTCTTTTACAGGCCCCTGGCAGTGCGGACAGGGAGTAGTCATCGTGGCATAGTCGCCAGGAATGGTGTCACTGTCATACTCTTTAGCGCGCTTTACGATTCGCTGCGTCATTTGCGCAATTTCTTGCATAAAGGTATCGCGATTCATCTTGCCCTGCTCAATCAAGGACAACTTATTTTCCCAGTTGCCAGTGAGGTCTGGGCGAGTGAGTTCTTCGACATCAAGCCCGCGCAACAAAGTCATTAACTGAAATGCTTTAGCGGTCGGAATGAGTTCACGCGCTTCACGAACCATATATTTTTCTGCTAGTAGGCCCTCAATAATGGCCGCACGAGTTGCAGGAGTGCCCAGACCTTTTTCAGCCATGGCTTCACGCATGTCATCATCATCAACCCGCTTACCAGCACTCTCCATAGCGGAGAGCAAAGTAGCCTCTGTGTATCGTGCTGGCGGTTTCGTTACAAGCGGAACTGCGGCAATCGTTTCAGTCTGTACGCTTTCACCTTCTTGCACCGGAACGAGCTCATCGTCTGCTTGATTGGATCGACCGTAAACCGTTAGCCAGCCGGGGTTTACAAGTACACGCCCTTCAGTCTTAAAGTGGTGTCCTAATGCTTCAGTAATGCGTGTAGTGACGCGGAATTCTGCAGCTGGATAGAAGACCGCTAAGAATCGACGCACAACTAGGTCGTATAACTTAAACTCTGGCTCACTTAGGGTTTTAGGGGCCTCTAGCGTAGGAATGATCGCAAAGTGATCGGAAATTTTTGTGTTATCAAATATCCGCTTATTAGGTTTAATCCAACCATAACCCGCTTTCGTTTTGGCGTCCTTTGGATCGCCTTGTAAAATTTGTTTAGCAAAGGGCCGATATTCTTGTGAGTGTTCCGCAAGATTTTCCATCGTTTGCTTAACGGTATCCAAATAATCCTCTGGAAGTGCTTTAGCATCGGTACGCGGATAGGTCAGTACTTTATGGCGCTCGTAAAGTGCTTGGGCTAAGCCCAAAGTATTTTTAGCGGAGAAGCCAAAACGGGCATTAGCCTCACGCTGTAGGCTGGTCAAATCGAATAACTGGGGCGCGAGTTGAGTGGCAGGTTTTGCTTCTTCTGTGACAGTGGCTTTTTTATCACGGCAGGCTGCCACAATACTTTGTGCAGCTGCCTCGCTCCACAGGCGACTCTCGCGAGCATCGGGCTCGGTCACATCCTTTTTGAATTTAGGATCAAACCATCGACCCTCATAAATGCCGGCAGAGGCGATAAATTCCGCCTTTACCTCCCAATAGTCTTTGGAAATGAATTTTCGAATTAATTCCTCACGCTCAACTACGATTGAGAGTGTTGGGGTTTGTACTCGTCCAACAGTAGTTAAGAAAAAACCACCGCTCTTGCTATTGAATGCAGTCATGGCGCGAGTGCCATTAATGCCCACTAACCAATCGGCCTCAGAGCGGCAACGAGCAGCATCCGCCAAGGGCTGCATCTCTATGTCGCTACGAAGCGAGGCAAAGCCTTCGCGAATAGCGTTGGGCGTCATGGACTGTAACCAGAGGCGCTTAATGCCTTGAGGTGCTTTGGCGTGCTGAGCAATCAAACGAAAAATGAGCTCGCCCTCACGTCCCGCGTCACAAGCATTAATGAGTTGGTTTACATCTTTGCGCTTAATGAGTTTTTGTAATACCTTTAAGCGGGACTCTGTTTTGACAATAGGACGCAAATCAAAATAAGGAGGCACAACGGGCAAGTTAGCGAATGACCATTTTCCACGCTTTACATCGAATTCTTCAGGAGCCGCAATTTCTAGTAAATGGCCTACTGCTGAAGAAATAACGTAGTCATCGCTTTCAAAATAGTCTTCGTGCTTTGTAAAACCCCCCAATGCTTTCGCAATATCGTTGGCAACCGATGGCTTCTCAGCAATGATGAGTGCTTTTGGGTGGTCCACGGTTGTCGTTTTGGAGCTGCTTTTGGTAGATGCTTTAGCCACGCGTTTGCCTAAATAAGAGCCTGAAATTAAGTTTTTATGGGAGAAAAGGATGATCAATTTAAACCAAATCAGGATTTGGTCTTGTTCCTACCCCCTTTTTTATTATTAACCGATAAATTAA
>CAIKGX010000048.1 GCA_903827075.1 uncultured beta proteobacterium
AATATTTATGAAATTTGCTCAACTCTTTCTCGCTGCTACATTACTTATAGGTATGCAAACTGCCATTGCAGCCCCTTTGATCAGCGCTAAAGAAGCGGCTTTGCCCGCTGCTTCTGGTACCTTGTCAACACGGGGAATTTCTCGCGGCCCTTCAGTGAAGCTGGCCTCACCAGAAGCAGATACTCCAGTGACGTCCCCGATTGATTTTAAGATTAAATTTGAGGCACGTGGTGATGGCAAGATAGATCCCAATTCTGTCAAAGTCGTTTATATGAAATCTCCTTTTGTAGATTTAACGCCACGACTGAAGAATTCTATTAGCGCTAGTGGCATTGACTTTGCCAAAGCAGATGTACCGCCAGGCTCCCACACTATTCGGGTGACAGTCAAAGATGCCGATGGTCGTGAAACGAATTCGGTCTTTACTTTGATTGTCAGTAAATAATGCATTGTCCTTACTGTCTTTCTGAGGTTGATGCAGAGGCGGCTGTTTGCAGGGTTTGCACACGCGACTTGTATCTCTTTAGGCCAATGATGGCTAAAGTCGCTGAACTAGAAAAGCAACTTGACGAAATTCCCAATCAAGAAGCATACGAGCATCGAATCGCTGAGTTGCAATTATTGCTTGATGAGCAAGCTCAAAAACAAGCTGAGCCCAGGGGTCTTGTTTTATCGATGGTAGATGTCCTGTTGTATATAGGCATTCCGTTGTTGCTTCTATTAGCGGCGCATGGTTTGATCACGATTGTGTATGACACCAAGCCCATTTACTTGCGCCTTATTTCCATCCTATTACCACTACCTTTTGGATATTTCTTATTCAAAGGGGCGCCGCGTAAGTTATTTCCTTGGTTTATGGGCGTGGTATTTTTAGCTATTTCTTCCGTCATCGGTATGAGTTGGATGACTACGATGGTGGATGGGTCCCCAATCTGGCCGCAAAATACATATGAATGGCGGGAGGTGTTGGAGTACTCTGCCAGCATTGCGTTTAGTTTCTTAACGGGGATGTTACTGGGCGGCGTCGCCTATGCCAGCAAGCAACGCCAAATGCGGACAGCGCTGCTCAATCCTTTCCTAAAAGCGGTAGTGAATGGCTTGGGGGATGGTCACATTTCACCAATGAGCCTTCGTGACATGATGAAAACCCTGCAAGAATATGGAGGCAGCATTGTCGCCCTTGGTACAACAGCGGTTTCTATATATACCGGTCTAAAGGGAATCATCGGCAGTTAGATTCTGATGAATTGCTCTACCTGCCAGTTAGAGATGTAGCTATTGATCGCTTAAATGGCGTGAGTCTATCGCTGATATGGAGAAGTGCTTTTCTCAATAACTTGGCTGGAGGTGATTCTTTTGTATAGATCTCCGTGATCAATCGCGTCATCATGAAGAGGGGCTTTGTTTTGAGTCGATGCGTTCTTTCATAGCGAAGTAGCAGTGATTGATCTCCAATATCTTTTCCGAGCTTGTGTGCAGTCAAAATCTCCTTTGATAATTTTTCTACTCCGAGTAGGCCAAAATTAAACCCATGGGCAGTTACTGGGTGCATTCCAACTGCGGCATCTCCTACTGTTGCAAATCGGGTGCTAACCAATCTTTTTGGGTAGACCGAGACTAGGGGGTAAGAATGAATACTGCTAATCAGATTCATTTCTCCCAATCGATTCCCAAAACGTTCTTTTGCATTTTTGGAGAATGCTTCTGGGCTGAGCTTCATTAACTCTTCAGCTTCATCACTAGCAACAGTAATGACTACGGAGCTACGATAGCGAGCGCTGACAGGGTCTGGGTTCATGGGTAGTAAGGCAAGTGTCTGTCCGTAGTCAAACCATTCCCAGGCAATATGATTATGCGGTTTGTCATGGGTCATGCAGCACACCAACATATTACGCCCAAAGTCATGCATATCAGCAGCAATACCCATCATACGGCGGGTGGTAGAAAAGCGATTATCTGCCGCTACTACTAACTTGGCATTAATTTCAGCCCCATCATCTAGGGCAACCTTTGCATTCGCCGTATCTGTTTTTACTTTGATTACTTTATGCCCACAAATCAGGGTGATGTCACCATTTAGCTCGATGGCGCTTTGCGTTGCATCATATGCTGCTTGTCTAATGAGGTGATTTGAAATCAACCATCCCAATTCTGAGTAATGACTCAGTTGATGGGGTATGAGCATTTCAAATTGAGATTGACCATCCAGTATTTTGGCATCACGCAATGGTGAGATGGCATGGGGTTCTATTAATTCCCATAAGCCCAATGCCTTCATTGTTTTTGCTGATTCTTGAGTCAGCGCAATCTCTCTGCCGTCAAATACTGGCCTTGCGATGGCCTCTATATCTTGCTGTTCAACAACGGCGATTTTTAGACCTTGGCCACTGAGTGATTTAGCTAGGCAAAGTCCAGATGGACCAGCCCCCACAATAACAATATCCACATTCATATTTGATCCAAATTCAGAAAAGAGAGACTGAGTTGAGTATAGATATTCAGGGGGTCTTAATGAGATCTGTAAATAATTCTTTACCTTATTTTTTGACTTGGATCAAAAGCTGATTGAGATGTAGATAATGAGCATCAAGCCTGTAGGCGCATCCCTATTTTGATGAAGGGTAGTTCTATTTGGAAAATAGAAGTCAACAATCTTTTCTATTGCTCGTTGTAAATGATCCATGTGCATTTTGTGCTCATGGATTTTTTATTGATCAATGGAGAAGAAATGACTCAACAATTGAAATCTGGTGGTTTACTTAGCTTTATTAAAGCCTTTGTTTTTTCCGTATTATTAGCGATCTCTAGCTTAGGTTCACATTTGGCTTATGCCTCGCCAATTAATGTCAATACCGCCACCCAATCCGAGTTAGAAGGCATTAAAGGGATTGGCCCCTCCAAGGCCAAAACCATTATTGCTGAACGTTTGGATGGTGGTCACTTTCAAGATGCCAACGATTTGCAAAAACGGGTTCGTGGTATCGGCATGAAGTCTGTGGAAAAAATGGTAGATAACGGCTTAACGATTGAGGCCCCCAGCTCTTTTCGTGAGCCCAATGGCCGCACAAGTAAAGAGGGCTCCAGCTCGAGTAGACGTGGTTCGCGTGGTCAAAGTAGTTCTCGCCATAATGCGGATCGCACGGGCTCAAATCACCGAAATTAAACCCTTTTATGTATAAACCCGCTTATGGCTAAAATGGCTTTATGAGCACACCTTCTTACTTAACGATTTCACAAACTGTAGGCAATACGCCTTTGGTTCGTTTGCAACGCATTCCTGGCCTTGAGAACAGCAGTAAAAACAATGTGATCTTGGGTAAGTTGGAGGGTAATAATCCAGCTGGGTCGGTAAAGGACCGACCTGCGCTGTCGATGATCATGCGCGCCCAAGAGCGTGGTGAAATTAAACCCGGCGATACGCTGATTGAGGCTACCAGCGGCAACACTGGAATTGCTTTGGCAATGACTGCAGCGATGCTTGGTTACAAAATGGTTTTAGTCATGCCTGAGAATCAAAGCATTGAACGTAGACAAAGTATGGCTGCCTATGGCGCAGAACTCATATTAACGGCAGCTTCTGGTGGCATGGAGTTTGCCAGAGACTACGCTATGCAATTGCAAAAGGAAGGGCGCGGTAGACTGCTTGATCAATTTGCTAATGCTGATAATCCCCGAGCGCATATCGAAACTACGGGTCCAGAAATTTGGCGTGATACCGATGGTCAGATTACGCATTTCATTTCCGCAATGGGGACGACGGGAACGATTACTGGTGTATCGACTTATCTCAAGTCTATGAATCCGCAGATTCAGATTATTGGAGCGCAACCTGAGGAGGGGTCTCAGATTCCCGGAATCCGCAAATGGGCGCCTGAATATTTACCGAAAATTTATCAAGGCGACAAGGTTGATCTGATTGAGTATGTCTCTCAGGCTCATGCCGAAGAGATGGCGCGTCGCTTGGCCGCTGAGGAAGGTATATTTTGCGGCATCTCGGCTGGCGGAGCCCTGGTGGTTGCATTGCGCATTGCTCGCAAAGTAGAGAACGCCACGATCGTCTTTATTGTTTGCGATCGAGGGGATCGTTATTTATCTACTGGGGTGTTTCCAGCTTAAGTTTGTTTTAGTTTTTTCTTACTAGTAGGCTTTTTCGATTTTGATTTAATGGCTTCGCTTGGCCTGATATCTTTGGCATTGGTTTTAGCTGGTGCATTTACTGGCACAGCACTTTGATTCTTGTAACCCAGTGCTTCTGCAAATTCAGCAACGCTTTGCGCATAAAAATAACTTCGGTTGTATTGAACAATCGCCAGGAAGTTATTTAAGCCCACCACATAATAAACTTGATCAATGCCATCCTTGTCTGGGTATGGCAAATCCACAATAAATGCTTTGCTTTGGGGCGTTACACCACCGGCCTGAAGATCACCTTGCTCAGGTTTCAATATCCCCTTATTGATCAATTCCTCAACGGTGTATTTCAGCAAAGGCTCTCCATCTGCCAGCGCTTTTGCAGCAGGGATAGCACTAGCTTGTACTGGAAAGGAGATGGGCATGCCTGCTTGCCAACCATGCTTTTTCATAAAATTGCCAACACTGGCAATGGCATCTTTTGGGCTTTGCTTGAGGTCGATCTTGCCATCCCCATCTCCATCAACTGCAAAATTGCGAATACTGCTAGGCATGAACTGGGGCAGACCAATAGCACCCGCATAGGAGCTATTTTGATTGAGGCAGGCATTAAGGCGGGAGACATTCAGTCCTTGAATGCTATTTTTGCCGGGAAGGTTGCCACCAGCCTCAGTCCAGCAAAGCAGGATTAATTCTTGAAGTTGATCTTTAAATAACTGCTCACGGGCACTCTTATTGGGGGTATCTGGATAGCTAAAGGCTAGGGTAGAGAGCACATCTTTCACTCTAAAGCTGCCTGTTTGACGCCCGTAAATGGTTTCAATCCCAATAATGGCCACGATAATCTCAGCTGGAACGCCCGATTCTTGTTCTACTTGGCTTAAAAAAGCGCGATTTTCATCCCAGAAGGCCTTTCCAGCCTTTAGGCGGATGGGCTCAATAAAGCGCTTGCGATAGGCTACCCAATTTTTTTTAAAAGTCCCCGATGGGGGTAATACCAATTTCCGAATAGAAGGAATCGTTTTAGCATCTAAGAAGCTGGCTTCTAGTACTGGGAGAGGTATTTCTTGGGCCTGGGCCACTTGACTGAGTAATTGTTGGAGATTTTGGCTAAAACGAGCTTCGGAGGCGACATCCTCAGACTGGTTTACGATGGGTTCCTTAGGGATGCTTTGTTGTGGAGGAGCGCTGGCACAGGCACCCAAGAGCAAAATCAGGAGCAGTATTGAAGTAAGGCGG
>CAIKGX010000049.1 GCA_903827075.1 uncultured beta proteobacterium
AGCATCATTCAGTGCGACTAAGATATCAATAATGATGTTGGGCGTTCTGCCTATTCTTAGTGCCCTATTTAGACGTTGGTGTTTTGCTACCGCCTGCTTAAGGCCAGAAGTGAGTTCTGCCGCGCGTGCTTTACCAGCAGTAAATTTGTCGTAAATGGCTTCTGTTTCAGAGCTTTTGGCACCAAGGCCGGTTTGGCCACCTCTAGTAGTGGTGCGCACCAGATATTCTTTACCTTTAACGGTTTTCCAAACCATTCCGCCGCGAAACTCTGCCGACCGTAATTTGGCCTGCTCTAAAGCGGTAAATGCGCTTTTAGCGTCAATATATTGCCGGATGGAATCTTCGGACAGATCCACTATTTCCAAGTTATTTTGCATTTTAGTAAATTACTTGGAAAATTAAGCTTTGTCAATCAAAAGCCCCTGAAGCTGCATGTGCATAAGCAATGGATATCCTTCTTAATTGGCTAGAAATTAGGCGGCGAATGCGCTAAGATTATTCCAAGATTTAACCATCCAAACGTCCGCAATTTGGGGATATGCGGTCACGGGTTATTTTTTGGGACAGGGGGCGCTTTTGGGGGCACTCGTTGTTTTTTGATTTCACTATTTATATAAAAACAAATAGATATAAAAATCTTCTAGTTCCCGCCGACTCAATAATTTTGTGCAATGTTTTACTGGTGGGTAGAAAGCCCTCAAAAAGAAAGAGCCCCATGGATAGGGGCTCTCAGGGTGCTACTGGCGGAAGGGGCGGGATTCGAACCCGCGGTAGGCTATTAACCTACGTACGCTTTCCAGGCGTATGACTTAAACCGCTCATCCACCCTTCCGGAAACCCTCGATTATACGGATAACGAAAGGGTGAGAGTCGATTTGCTTAGAGTGCCTCTTTGAGTTGGTCCAAAATGGCTGGATTTTCTAAGGTAGAGGTGTCTTGGGTGACTTCTTCGCCCTTTGCAATCACGCGTAACAAGCGACGCATAATCTTGCCAGAACGGGTCTTAGGCAAGTTATCTCCAAAACGCACATCTTTTGGCTTAGCGATTGGGCCGATTTCTTTACCAACCCAGTTGCGCAACTCAGTAGCAATCTTCTTGGCCTCATCGCCTGTTGGGCGTCCACCTTTGAGAACCACGAATACGCAGATAGCTTCACCAGTTAACTCATCTGGGCGACCGACTACTGCTGCTTCAGCAACCAAAGGATTTGCCACTAAGCAAGATTCAATTTCCATCGTGCCCATACGGTGACCGGAAACGTTTAAGACGTCATCGATACGACCTGTAATGGTGAAGTAACCAGTTTCTTTATTGCGGATAGCGCCATCACCTGCAAGATACAGCGTGCCGCCCAACTCCTCTGGGAAGTAGGACTTCACAAAACGATCAGGGTCATTCCAAATATTACGGATCATGGAAGGCCATGGACGCTTCACAACCAAGATACCACCTTGACCATTTGGCACATCTACGCCAGCTTCATCCACAATCGCCGCCATGATGCCTGGCAATGGCAAAGTGCATGAACCTGGAATCATTGGGGTTGCGCCTGGCATCGGAGAAATCATATGGCCACCAGTTTCGGTTTGCCAGAAAGTATCGGCAATCGGACAACGTGAACCACCCACATTTTCGTAATACCACATCCACGCTTCTGGATTGATTGGCTCACCGACTGAACCTAAGAGACGCAATGAAGATAAGTCATAGCTCTTAGGATGCACAGCTTGATCATTACTAGAGGCTTTGATCAATGAACGAATCGCTGTTGGTGCAGTGTAGAAAATCGTTGCTTTGTGTTTTTGGATCATGTCCCAGAAGCGGCCAGCGTTTGGATAGGTTGGAACACCTTCAAACACAATTTCTGTAGCGCCTACTGCAAGTGGCCCATACGTAATATAGGAATGGCCAGTGACCCAACCAATGTCCGCTGTACACCAGAAAATATCGTCTGGCTTAATGTCAAATGTCCACTTCATGGTCAAAATAGCCCACAAGAGGTAACCACCAGTAGAGTGCTGTACGCCTTTTGGCTTACCTGTTGAACCGGATGTATACAGAATGAACAATGGGTGCTCAGCGCTTACCCACTCTGGCTCACAGGTAGTTGATTCATTAGCAACAACCTCGTGCATCCAAGCATCACGGCCTGCAGTCATTGGGATTGCGCGACCAGTCCGCTTGTAAACGATGACGTTTTTTATTTTTTCGCAGTCACCCAAACTAATAGCTTCATCAACAATTACTTTGAGAGGCAATTCTTTACCGCCACGATATTGCTCATCAGCAGTAATTACCGCAACTGCGCCGACGTCAACAATGCGCTCTTGCAAGGATTTAGCAGAGAAGCCACCGAACACCACGGAGTGAATCGCGCCAATGCGAGCACAAGCTTGCATTGCCACAATGCCTTCAACCGACATGGACATGTAAATAATGACGCGATCGCCAGACTTAATGCCCATTTTGCGAAGCGCATTTGCCATTTTGCAAACACGATCGAGCATATCTTTATAAGTAACGTTGGTAACCTGGCCGTCGTCGGCCTCAAAAATGATTGCAACCTTCTCACCTAAGCCATTTTCAATTTGGCGGTCTAAGCAGTTGTATGAAGCATTCGTTAAACCATCTTCAAACCACTTATAGAAGGGTGCTTTGGATTCATCAAGAACTTTGGTAAATGGCTTTTTCCAATAAATATTCTCTTTTGCAAGACGTCCCCAAAAACCGTCATAATCTTTTTCAGCTTCAGCACAAAGCTTGTTATAAGCCTCCATACCTGGAATAGCAGCCCCTTTAACAAAGTCTGCGGGTGGGTTAAATACGCGGTTTTCTTGCTTTAATGGTTCCATGCTTCACAACCCTCTATCTAATAATCAATAATCTAGATCTACGAAATTAACGCAGAATAATGAGAATGCTTTCTCAAGAGCTAATAAGATAAGTGAAAACACGGGGGATTTGCTCTATGGCAAACCCTTAAAATAGGGCAATCCTTAAAAATTAATCAAAAACTATGACAAATATCAAACAAAACGACCTCATTCAAAGCGTTGCCGATGCCTTTCAGTTCATTTCTTACTATCACCCAAAGGACTTCATTACCGCCATGGGTAAGGCTTATGAGCTAGAACAAGGTGAGGCCGCCAAGGATGCGATTGCCCAAATTCTGACCAATAGTCGGATGTGTGCCGAAGGCCATCGCCCGCTTTGCCAAGATACGGGGATTGCCGTAGTTTTCCTCAAAATTGGTATGAACGTCCAGTGGTCAGATGCCACGATGAGCGTTTCGGATATGGTAAATGAAGGTGTCCGCCGCGCTTACCTCAATCCCGACAATATGTTGCGCGCCTCTGTTTTGACCGACCCCGCTGGAAAACGTAAAAATACGGGCGATAACACCCCTGCCGTGATTCATTATGAAATCGTCCCAGGTGATGATGTGGAAGTCATTTGCGCAGCCAAAGGCGGCGGCTCAGAGAACAAGGCCAAGATGGCCATGCTCAACCCTTCAGATTCCATTGTGGACTGGGTACTTAAGACCGTTCCCACCATGGGCGCAGGCTGGTGCCCTCCTGGCATCTTGGGCATCGGCATCGGTGGCACTCCAGAAAAAGCCATGTTGATGGCCAAAGAGTCCCTCATGGGTCCTGTAGATATTCAAGAGCTGATCGCTCGCGGAGCAAAAACCCGCGCAGAAGAGCTTCGCCTCGAGATTTTCGAGAAAGTAAACAAACTCGGTATTGGCGCTCAAGGCTTAGGCGGCTTGGCCACTGTTCTAGATATCAAAATTATGGAATACCCAACCCATGCTGCTTCATTGCCAGTGGCCATGATTCCAAACTGTGCGGCTACCCGCCATGTGCATTTCCATTTACATGGGGACGGTCCTGCGAAATTAGAGATTCCTTCTTTGTCCGATTGGCCAGATGTCACCTGGACTCCGGATACTAAAAAATCCAAGCGGGTTAATTTAGATACCCTGACTGCGCAAGAAGTTGCTAGTTGGAAAGAAGGTCAAACCCTGTTACTCAACGGCAAAATTTTGACTGGTCGCGATGCTGCGCATAAACGCATTTCGGACATGCTTGCGAAGGGCGAAGAGTTGCCAGTGAGCTTTAAAAATCGCGTCATTTATTACGTCGGACCAGTAGACCCAGTAGGGGATGAAGTGGTTGGACCAGCAGGCCCCACTACCTCCACTCGCATGGATAAATTTACTGAAATGATGTTAGCTAAAACGGGTTTAATTTCCATGATTGGTAAGGCGGAGCGCGGCCCTGAAGCCATCGAGGCAATTAAAAAGCATAAGTCTGCTTACCTAATGGCTGTCGGTGGAGCTGCTTACCTCGTCTCTAAAGCAATTCAATCTGCCAAAGTGGTCGGCTTTGCCGATCTAGGCATGGAAGCCATTTATGAGTTTGATGTGAAAGATATGCCAGTGACAGTGGCCGTGAGCTCTGATGGCACTTCAATGCATGAGATTGGGCCAAAAGCATGGAAAGCGAAGATTGGCAATATCCCTGTTGTGATAGCTTAGTTCACGATTTCGATCCAATCAAAGTAAAGCGGTTTATTTCTTGGCACTCATCGGCGTTTTTGATTCTGGCGTGGGAGGCTTATCCATTTTGGATGAGGGTCTACGCCAGTTACCCGAACACGACTATATTTATTTGGCCGACTCAATCAACGCCCCTTATGGTGAAAAGTCTAGTCAATGGATTGCAACGCGCAGTCTAGAACTCTGTAACTACTTGGCGGACCAGGGTTGTGAAGCAATCGTGGTGGCCTGTAACACGGCAACTGCTGAGGCAATTCAACGTATCCGACTGGAACTAAAAGATATTCCGATTATTGGGGTCGAGCCAGGCATCAAACCTGCATCTATGCAATCAGTCAAAGGCATTGTCGGGGTGCTCGCTACAGAAGCAACCCTTAAGAGCGATAAGTTCAATGCCCTACTCGCAACCCTTCCAAGTCAATGTCAATTTATTAAACAGTCAGGTGCAGGTTTAGTCCCTTTAATAGAGGCTGGGCAGGCAGATGGAGAGCAAGCTTTAGAGCTACTAGCCAAACATTTGGAGCCTATTCAGGATGCGGGTGCGGATACTTTGGTGCTGGGCTGTACGCACTATCCATTCCTACGCAGAGCGATTCGTAAATTACTCGGTGACTCTATTACTTTAATAGATACCAGTGATGCGGTAGTTCGACAACTCAAACGTCAGCTAGAACTCCAAGATAAACTCATTGCAAACGATAGGCATGGCGATGTGACTTTTATCAGCAGCAAAGATGGGGTGAGTCTGGCAACAATGGCACGCGAGCTCATGCATAGCGATCTGAATTTGCATGATATATATGCGCGAGCATTAGATTGAGCAAATGACTAGCTTTCTATCTCGAGTAAATCATCTGCTGCCTTTCGATAAAACCGAACGCATCATTATTGGGATTGTGCTGGCATTGCATGCCCTCTTTTTCATTGGCTTTCATAGCAGCATGAAACCCAATCCGGACGACAGCTTAGATGACAGCCGTGTCATGGCAAATCTAGTGAGTCCAGAGGCTGCAAAACAACCGCAAGCCGCCCCTACTCCGCCGCCGCCCAAACCAAAGCAAGAGCAAAAGAAAAAAACGGTGGATGAGAAGTCGACTCAAGCCCCTACGCCACCCCAAACCCAGCAACAGACACCCTCTCCACCCACGCCACAGCAAGCCAAGAGCGAATCTCAGACTCCGAATGCGACCGTCGCCCCATCTACCAGCTCAGGAGCTAGCGGTACACCCATTCAGACCGATATTGGTAAACTCGTGGTCGTATATCAACCAGATGCCGATGCCTACTACCCCTCGTTTTCAAAAAGGTCCGGGGAACAAGGTGAAGTAGTTGTTAGATTAATTATTGATGAAACGGGTCTTGTGGAGGAGGTTGCATTATTGCGCTCTAGTTCATTCCCTCGCCTAGATCGAGCAGCTACTGAAATTGGACGTCGTTATCGCTTCAAACCGTTTTTAGTCAATGGCACACCCAACCGAATTTCCACTAACCTTTTAATTAAATTCAACTTAAAGAATTAATCAACATGAATACACCATTTGGCTTAGCCAATCTCTGGCTTGAAGGCGATATGATTACCCGCTTTGTGGCACTCGCTCTTTTGGCCTGCTCCATCATCACCTGGGTGATTTTGCTCAGTCGATATTGGGACCTACGCAATCTACGCAAACTCAAGCCTGAGTTAGAAAAGTTTTGGAAAGCCACTTCATTTGATCAAGGCCTCTATTCCTTCACCAATCATGAGGCTAACCCCTACTATCAGATTGCTAAAGCGGCTACTGGAGCATCGGAGCACCATCAAAGCCAGTCAACCAACCATCGCGAACTATTGCAAACACTGAACTATGCTGAATGGATGTCGAGAAGCATTAAGAATAGTATTGATGGTGTTGCCGCTCAATTACAAAAGGGCTTGACCTTCCT
>CAIKGX010000050.1 GCA_903827075.1 uncultured beta proteobacterium
CATAAATCATGAAGTCCAAGACATTTTCACGATTGACGAGATCATACTGCGCCATGAAGGCATCTTCTAATTTAGAAATCGTTAATAGCTTTTTCCAGCTTTGCTCTAAAAATTCGGCGGGCTGGGGGAGTAGGGAGGTTTGATGGTTTACATCTAACATGCGGGCAGTATTTTCTGCGCGCTCGGTGTAACGAGCCATCCAATACAGGCAATCAGCGGTGCGACTCAGCATATATGTATTCTTCCCTTATTCCTCTAGAACCCAAGTGTCTTTAGTGCCGCCACCTTGGGAGGAGTTCACTACTAAAGAGCCTTCTTTGAGGGCAACCCGCGTTAATCCACCAGGAACCATCTTGATCGTTTTTCCAGAGAGCACAAAGGGTCGTAAATCAATGTGACGTGGTGCAATACCGGAATCTACAAAAGTAGGGCATGTGGAAAGGGCTAGAGTAGGTTGAGCAATGTACTTATCGGGGTTAGCAGTCAGGTGCATTCTAAATTCTTCTATCTCGGCTTTGCTTGATGCTGGCCCAACTAACATGCCATAGCCACCTGCACCATGAGTCAATTTCACCACCAACTTATCTAAATTGGCTAAGGTGTAAGCCAGATCATCAGGCTTACGACATTGGAAAGTGGGAACGTTATTGAGAATGGGTTTTTCACCAAGATAGAACTCAATCATGTCGGGTACATAGGGATAGATTGACTTGTCATCAGCAATACCCGTCCCAATCGCATTGGCGAGTGTGACATTACCGGCGCGGTGAGCTGAGAGTAAACCGGCAACACCTAAAGTGGAGTCAGAGCGGAATGCTAATGGATCCAAAAAGTCATCATCCACACGGCGATAGATAACATCCACCCGTTCAGGACCTTGCGTAGTGCGCATAAAGACTTGCTCATTCTTCACGAATAAATCTTTGCCTTCCACTAACTCAACACCCATTTGTTGCGCAAGATAGCTGTGCTCAAAATACGCCGAGTTATACATTCCTGGGGTGAGCACTACGACATTCGGTTTTTTGACATCATCTGGTTTGACTGATTTAAGACATTCCAACAAGAGGTCCGGATAGTGCTCGACTGGTGCTACGCGATATTTTTGAAAGAGGTCCGGGAAAAGACGCATCATCATTTTGCGATCTTCCACCATGTATGACACGCCGGATGGAACACGCAAATTATCTTCTAATACATAGAATTCACCTTCGCCAGCGCGAACAATATCAATACCGGCAATCTGCGCATAAATATCGCGAGGTACGCTGACATTACGCATCTCTGGACGATATTGCGCATTATTGTAAATTTGCTCAGCAGGAACAATGCCGGCTTTAATGATGTCTTCATCGTGGTACACGTCGTAGATAAAGCGATTGAGTGCTTTTACCCGTTGACGTAAGCCAGCTTCGAGCTGTTCCCATTCTTTGGCAGCGAAAATTCTAGGTACTTGATCAAAAGGAATGGTTCTTTCTGAGCCCAGATCATCTCCGTATACGGCAAAAGTAATGCCGACTCTTCGAAATATCAGGTCCGCTTCAGCACGCTTGAGGCCCATGAGGGTGTCGCTCTGCTGTTTGAGCCAGTTGTGGAAGACTTGGTAGTGGGGACGCGCTTTTCCGCTGGCGTCGAGCATTTCGTCAAAAGGCAATTTCATAGTTACAAACTAATGCCTTTGGAATAACTGCAATAAAAGATATGAAGCGGCATGGTGCTATATGCACCATATTAGTGCATATAATCTAAGCGTTCAGGTCGCCTCTCGCAATACGACCCTTTTGTACCTGCCATTCACGCTCCTTGGTTGCGGCGCGTTTGTCATGTTCTTTTTTACCTTTAGCAAGACCAATCTCGCATTTCACATTTCCCTTTGAGAAATGGAGGTTCAGGGGCACCAGTGTGTAGCCTTTTTGCTCCACTTTGCCAATGAGCTTGCGGATTTCAACTGCATTAAGGAGTAACTTGCGCGTACGCGTGCTATCTGGAACGATATGAGTAGAGGCTGAGAGCAGCGGGGTAATATGGCAGCCGATCAGGAACAGCTCCGCCTTGCGAATGACAACATACGCTTCTTTGACGTGCACGCGACCTGCACGGATGGCTTTGACTTCCCAGCCCTCCAAAACAAGCCCTGCCTCGAACCGTTCTTCAATAAAATAATCAAAGAAGGCTTTTTTGTTATCGACGATACTCATATTTATTTAGCTTCTCAAGATCGATTATGGCAGACGTCTACAAGACCGTTTTAATTGGCCAGTCAGCCGACCGCATGTATGGCTTGGTGACGGATGTTGCCCGCTACCCTGAGTTCTTGCCATGGTGCGGTGGGGTGGAGATCTTTGAGCAATCCGAAACGATTCTCGATGCCAAGGTGAATATCCATTTCAAGGGAATTAATCAGTATTTTCATACCCGAAATATTAATCACCGCCCCGAAACCATTGACATGGTCTTTGTAGATGGACCATTTAAGCATTTTTCAGGGCAATGGAACTTCATCCCCCTCAAAGAAGATGCCTGTAAGGTGGAATTTAAACTCCACTGGGAATTCAAGAGCCTCATCTTAGACAAGATCATTGGGCCAGTTTTTTCTCATATCGCCGGTACCTTTGTTGATTGTTTTGTAAAGCGAGCTGAAGACCTCTATGGTCACTAAGGCAATGGATATTTGGATCTGTGATGCACGCTTAGGCGAACCTGAGCTAAAGCCTTATCAATTGATAGTGGAGGCAGGAGAAGCTGCTACGGTGGGTTTGGCCTTAATAAAAATAGGTATTACCCAAGGGTCAGAAGACCCGGTTTTAGCTAGAAAAGGCTGTTTTGGTGTTTTTGGCAAGCGCAAGGACTGGGACAGCCCGATTTATCCAGGTGACCGGCTAGAGCTCTATTCGCCCCTATTAATTGACCCAAAGACCGTTCGTCGCAAGAAGGCGAACCAGAATCAAGATGCTAAATTCCAAGCGGCTGCAGCCAAAAGAAAGGCTAGAAGGCTATAATCGGTTTTTGCGACTAGGGGTTTTCATGCGACTCATTCAAAAAGCACTCACTTTTGACGATGTGCTCCTCGTACCGGCTTATTCTTCGGTACTTCCTCGAGATGCCAGCTTGGCAAGTAAGTTAACTCGAGATATTTCACTCAATACACCGTTGGTATCTGCTGCAATGGATACCGTAACAGAAGGTCGTTTGGCTATTGCCATGGCCAGCGAAGGTGGTATTGGAATCATTCATAAGAATCTGAAGCCCGCCGAGCAAGCTCGTGAAGTAGCTAAGGTAAAGCGGTATGAGTCTGGTGTTCTGCGTGATCCCATTACGATCGGACCTGACGTAACCTTGCGCGAGGTCATGCGCTTATCGCGTGAGCATGGCTTTTCTGGATTTCCGGTGCTGACAGGCAAAGAAGTGGTCGGCATTATTACCAACCGCGACTTGCGCTTTGAAGAAGATTTAGACGCACCAGTTAAAACCAAGATGACCCCACGTGATCGTCTGATAACGGTTAAAGAAGGTTGTACATTGGAAGAGGCGAAACGCCTCATGAGTCATCATCGTTTAGAGCGTGTTTTGGTCGTGAACGATCAATTTGAATTGCGTGGATTGATAACGGTTAAAGATATTCTCAAGGCCACTGAGCATCCTAATGCTTGTAAAGATAGTGAAGGTAAGTTGCGTGTTGGCGCAGCGGTTGGTGTGGGCCCGGACAATGATGAACGGATTGAGCTCTTAGTTCGTGCCGGCGTTGATGTGATCGTAGTAGATACGGCACATGGCCATAGCCAAGGAGTATTAGATCGTGTGAAGTGGGTTAAGAAGAACTACCCACAAGTGCAAGTGATTGGCGGCAATATTGCCACTGGCGATGCTGCTTTGGCTTTGTTGAAGCACGGTGCCGATGGTGTCAAAGTCGGTATTGGCCCAGGATCCATTTGCACTACTCGTATTGTGGCTGGAGTAGGCGTTCCTCAGATTACTGCGATTGTAAATGTGGCTACTGCACTCAAGGGTACCGGCATTCCTTTAATTGCTGATGGCGGTGTGCGTTACTCTGGTGATGTTGCTAAAGCCCTTGCTGCTGGAGCAAATTCAGTCATGATGGGCGGGATTTTTGCAGGTACCGAAGAAGCTCCGGGTGAAGTGTTCTTGTATCAAGGCCGTTCTTATAAGAGCTATCGCGGTATGGGATCTTTGGGCGCGATGGCCGATGGTTCAGCTGATCGCTATTTCCAAAGCGATATTAGTGCAGCTAATGCAGAAAAGCTCGTACCCGAAGGTATCGAGGGGCAAGTACCTTACAAAGGTAGCGTACTAACCATCTTGCATCAATTGACGGGTGGTATTCGTTCTTCAATGGGTTACCTCGGATGCAAAACGATTGATGAGCTACATGAGAAAGCCAATTTTGTGGAAATCACTTCTGCTGGTGTGCGCGAGTCGCATGTCCATGATGTGAAGATCACCAAGGAAGCGCCGAATTACCATATTGATTAAGAAATAAATGAAGGCTGAATTGAAGACTGATTCTTTCGTGCACGACAAAATACTGATTCTCGACTTTGGTTCACAAGTAACCCAATTAATTGCCCGGCGCGTGCGTGATGCCCGCGTTTATTCTGAAATCCATCCTTACGATTGTGATCCAGAATTCATTCGCAAATTCATTTGTGAGAATGGCGGCAAAGGGATTATTTTGTCAGGCGGACCTAGCTCCGTCACTGAGACAGATAGCCCTCGCGCTCCACAAATGGTTTTTGAGCTCGGTGTTCCTGTTTTGGGAATTTGCTACGGCATGCAAACGATGGCCACCCAATTGGGCGGCGCAGTAGCTTCTGCCGAGTCGTTAGGTAAAGCGCGTGAGTTTGGTTATTCCGAGGTACGCGCTCATGGCCATACCCGTTTACTCAAAGGCATTCAGGACTTCTCCACTAGCGAAGGACACGGTATTTTGAGAGTGTGGATGAGTCATGGAGACTCCGTTACTACATTGCCACCAGCATTCAAGCTCATGGCTTCTACGGAGTCATGTCCTATTGCCGGCATGGCGGATGAAGAGCGACGTTTTTATGCATTCCAGTTTCATCCAGAAGTCACCCATACGATTCAAGGTACTGCCATTATTGAGCGCTTCGTGCATCAGATCTGTGCCTGTAAGCCAGATTGGGTCATGGGTGACTACATTAGTGAGGCGGTTGAGAATATCCGCAAGCAAGTTGGAAATGATGAAGTCATTCTCGGACTATCCGGTGGAGTGGATTCTAGTGTTGCCGCCGCTTTAATTCATCGGGCAATTGGCGATCAATTGACTTGCGTCTTTGTCGATCATGGTCTTCTGCGTTTAAACGAGGGCGACATGGTGATGGAGATGTTTGCTCGAAACCTCGGCGTCAAAGTGATTCGAGTAGATGCAAAAGAGCAATTTATGTCTGAACTTGCAGGGGTTGCAGATCCAGAAGCCAAGCGCAAAATTATCGGCAAAGAGTTCGTAGAGATATTTCAAAGTGAGTCTAGCAAGATTGAAAATGCGAAGTGGCTTGCTCAGGGAACCATCTATCCAGACGTAATCGAATCTGCTGGTAAAGGTAAGAAGGGTGCTCATACCATTAAGAGTCACCATAACGTAGGTGGCTTGCCTGAGGATATGCATCTCCAATTACTTGAGCCCTTGCGTGAATTGTTTAAAGATGAAGTGCGTGAGCTCGGCGTTGCTTTGGGTTTACCGCGTGAGATGGTCTATCGCCATCCCTTCCCAGGTCCTGGGCTTGGGGTGCGTATCTTAGGTGAAGTAAAAGCAGAATTTGCCAGCCTACTACAACGTGCTGATGCGATCTTTATTGAAGAGTTGCGCAATACGATTGATGAGGCAAGTCAAAAGTCCTGGTATGACTTAACCAGTCAAGCATTCGCTGTGTTCTTGCCAGTGAAGTCTGTTGGTGTGATGGGCGATGGCAGAACCTACGAATATGTGGTGGCTTTAAGGGCCGTGCAAACACAGGATTTCATGACGGCGCATTGGGCTCATTTACCCCATGAACTACTTGGCAAGGTATCCAATCGCATTATTAATGAAGTGCGTGGTATTAACCGGGTGGTATATGACATTAGTGGAAAACCACCAGCAACGATCGAGTGGGAGTAGGCGATTTAAGCCTACTATCACCCATGCTCGAGTTACGAGAAACTTCCCTCGCAATACTGGCAAACACGGATGCACAAACTAAGGTAAGCCAGCTGTATCACCTGTTTGATGAGTATCAACATCAACGCGTAGCTCTACAGATTTCTCGCAATTTCGATATTCAAGATTTAAATCTTCCTGGGCGCCCTCTAAGGCCGGAGTTAGTTCCGCCATTACAAGCCCCAAAAAGAAGAATGGATACCGTTGAGGGCAGGGCAATTTTGTTGCACTCACTTGCCCATATTGAATTTAATGCCATGAATCTGGCTTTGGATGCTATCTGGCGTTTTCCGGATATGCCCAAGCAATACTATGAAGATTGGTTAAAGGTTGCCAAAGAAGAGGCTTACCATTTCAGTTTAGTGAATGAGTACCTGTGGTCCTTTGGATTTAGCTATGGAGATTTTCCAGCCCACAATAGTTTGTGGGAGATGGTGGAAAGAACGACCGATGCAGTTATCGCGAGAATGGCTTTAGTTCCAAGAACCATGGAAGCAAGAGGCTTGGATGCGGTTCCTGGAATTCGTGATCGGTTTAAGCAAATTAAGGATGACAGGGCGGTCCGCATTCTGGAAACTATTCTTGAAGATGAAATTGGGCATGTACTGATTGGTAACCGCTGGTTTAATTTCTTATGCGCTAGAGATCATTTATCGCCGATCACGGCCTATAGGGATTTAGCTAAGAAATATCACGCGCCAACATTAAGGGGTCCATTTAATTTGGAGGCTCGTAAGCAGGCTGGGTTTACATCTGAGGAGTTAAGCCTATTGGCGTCGCTTAGCGAGAAACGAGCGAGTTTCTAACGAGCATGAAGATACTAAGCTGTATTCCGCCAATGACACAGCTCAATACGCCGTATCCATCTACGGCATATCTGACTGGCTTTTTGCGTTCGCGTGGCATAGATGCCGCGCAAGAAGATCTTGCACTTGCATTAGTCCTAAGCTTTTTTACACCTGAAGGTTTGCTAGAAATCAAAGCAGCAGCAATGCAGTTGCCTGAAGAAGTTCGTACTGCTAGCGTCAATTTCTTTTTAGATTATTTTGATGATTACCAAAGCACCATTGCGCCGACAATTGCGTTTTTGCAAGGGCGCGATAGCACTTTAAGTCATCGGATCAATAGTCGAGCTTTTTTGCCAGAAGGCCTACGCTTTGCCCCTCTGGATGTCTATGATGATGAGGGCGAAGATACTTTGGTATGGGCATTTGGTGCTTTGGGATCGCATGATCGAGCGCGCCATTTAGCAACTTTATATCTCAATGATTTATCGGATGTCCTGCGCGATGCGGTAGATAGCCGTTTTGAATTCGTGCGCTATGGTGAATCACTTGCTAGCAGTCAACCGAGTTTTACTCCGCTAGCCCAGGCATTGGCACAGGCGCCCACTCTCATGGATCTGCATCTGCAAGAATTGACCATTAAATCCATTGAAAAGCATCGACCTCAATTAGTGTTGCTATCGGTACCTTTTCCTGGCGCGATGTATGCAGCACTCCGTATTGCCCAAACGATTAAAGCTCAATATCCGGCAATCCATATTGGACTTGGGGGTGGATATGTCAACACTGAATTACGCGAGATAAGCGAAGCCAAAGTATTTGATTTTGTCGATTTCATTACCTTAGATTCAGGTGAGCGTCCATTGCTTGCGCTTATAGAGCATTTGGATGGAAAGCGCTCATCAGAGAGATTGGTTCGCACTTTTATTCGTAACGATGCTGGCTTAGTGAAGTATATGAATTGGCCTGAGCCTGATATTCCTTTTGAAGAAGTGGGCACAGCAACATGGGATGGTTTGCCCCTGAACTCTTATCTTTCTCTCTTGGATATGCTCAATCCCATGCACCGCCTTTGGAGTGATGGGCGTTGGAATAAGTTAACCGTAGCTCATGGCTGTTACTGGAAGAAGTGCAGCTTTTGTGATGTTAGTCTGGACTATATCTCTCGTTATGAAACTGCATCAGCTGCCTTACTTGTTGATCGAATTGAACAAATCGTCGCTGAAACAGGCCAGACGGGTTTTCATTTTGTGGATGAAGCAGCACCACCAAAAATATTGAAGGCCTTAGCCGAGGAATTGATCCATCGTCAGGTGCAAATTTCTTGGTGGGGAAATATTCGATTTGAAAAAACATTTACTCCTGAACTTTGTGAGCTACTGGCTCAAAGTGGCTGTATTGCTATGTCAGGTGGATTAGAGGTGGCTTCAGATCGCCTATTGGATTTGATGAAAAAAGGCGTCTCCGTAGATCAGGTTGCCAAGGTCACAAAAAGCTTTTCTGATGTCGGCATTTTGGTTCACGCCTATCTGATGTATGGCTTTCCAACGCAAACGGTTCAAGAGACAGTAGATGCATTGGAGTATGTTCGACAATTTTTTGAAAATGGCTGTATCCATAGCGGATTCTTTCATCGTTTTACGTGTACTGTACATTCCCCGGTAGGGAAGAATCCAGAGGAGTATGGAATTACCTTGGCACCCCAAGGGCTAGTCACGTTTGCAAGGAATGATATTGCCTTCATTGACCCTAGCGGCGTAGACCATGATGCTCTAGGGATAGGATTAAAAAAGGCTATATACAATTTCATGCATGGCATTGGGTTTGATGAGGATGTGAGAACATGGTTTGAAATCACAGACCTGCCTAAGACATCCATAGAGCGCCATCACATTAAAAAGATATTGCATTCCTAGATATTTTCTAGAAAATGGAATTAACCAGCCCCACCTCGACTATTTAGCTATCCATTGGAAACCTTATGAACATATCTCGACGCACTTTCATCGGATCTGCCGCTTTGGCCCCTATTGCCTGTGGCAGTCTTTCTTATGAGCACGGCATACCGGTTGCCCAACCAAAGCCACTGCCTGTAGTACGCCCCCCTCAAGTTGGGCAAGAATGGTCTTATGTCAAAAAGGACGTGTTCAATGGCAAGACTCTAGGTGTGATTAATGAGCGTGTATCGAGTATTGGCTCGACCATCACGATCGAGCGTTCTACTGTAGATGGCGGAAGATTACCAAGTGAAATTCAAACAGTATGGGGAAAGGTTACCACCGATACTCAGTGGTCGCGATTGCTGAACTTCAGTCCCGCACTACCGCTATGGCCACAAGAGCTTTCAACGTCTTGGGCAAAGCAGTTCAATACAAAATATAGCATTGCTGGTTACTCTGATTCTAGATTGAACTGGCAGGAGTATATGAGCGTGCAAGGTTGGGAAAAAATTACTGTACCTGCCGGTGAGTTCATTGCTCTACGTTTTCAGACCTTGATTAATTATGAGAGCGATGATCCCAATAAGGTAGATTGCATCCGAAAAGAAACGGTTTGGTTTGCGCCGCAGATCGGTCGCTGGGTTGCACGTGAGGCATCCGGTTCATATCAAATTCAGGGGCAAATAGGCGCAGTGATTCTTGAAGGAAGTTACCAGTGGCAACTGACATCTTATAAATAAATATGATTAAAAGAATTTTTCTATTACTTCTTGCGACCGTACTATCTGCATGTATTTCTTCACAGCCTTACCCGGCTGGCATTGTCTTGCCTCAGCCCGCTGTGCCACCCCAAATAAGAGCGCCACAAGTAGGTCAGCAGTGGATTTATAACGTTCGCAATGTCTTTAACCAAGAGTTGGTCGATATTGTTACTGAAAAAGTAGTCTCAGTGGGAAAGCAAGTTCGGATTGAGCGTAGTGGACTAAAAGCAGGACCACTGCCCGATGAAATTCAAGAACCTTGGGGCTATATCCTTCAAGACCCTCATTGGAATCCACCGCAAAAATTTTTACAGCCTTTGCCTTTGTGGCCCGAGCAATTAGTACCAGGCTGGTCTGGTTTTTACCGTAGCAGATACCAGGTGGTGGGTTATCCAGACGGAAGTTACTACTGGGGTTTAAATGTGAACGCCATTCAATGGGAGCGGGTAACAGTACCCGCTGGTCAGTTTGTTACTCTCAAATATCAAAATGAAGCCCCCTATTTTGAAAGCAATGACGTTTTTAGGGTAGCCAACTACCGTCAAGAGGATATGTGGCTTTCTCCAGAAATCGGTCGCTGGGTCATACGCCGTGGGTATGGTCGTTATCTATTGGGCGGTATGTACTGGAATGGCGCACTATGGGAAGACTACTTAGAGTGGGAGCTTGTGTCTTGGAAGTGAGTAAAGCGCTTAAAATCACCACCTAGTATGTATACCGTTAAAGAACTCTTCCCAACCCTACAGGGTGAGGGCGCTCACGCTGGACGCGCCGCTGTATTTTGCCGCTTTGCTGGATGTAATCTTTGGAGCGGTCGCGAAGCAGATCGTGCGACCGCTGTTTGCCAATTTTGCGATACGGATTTTGTGGGTAGTGATGGTGAAGGTGGCGGGAAGTTTGATTCTGTCAACCTGCTCGCAGATGCGATTGAAAATGCCTGGATTAGCACCAGCGCAGGACCACAGCAACGTTATGTTGTATTTACTGGCGGTGAACCATTGTTGCAGCTAGATGCTGCTTTAATTGAAGCATTGCATGCCAAGGAGTTCACGATTGCGATAGAAACCAACGGAACTATGAAGGTTCCAAAAGGGGTTGACTGGGTTTGTGTGAGTCCAAAATCTGGATCCGAATTAATCGTATTGCAGGCGGATGAAATTAAATTGGTCGTTCCCCAAGTTGGCCATCATGCGCTTGAGAATCTGATGGCGCGCTTTGAAGGAATGGATTATCGCAATCGCTTTCTACAGCCGATGGATGGTTTGCAAGCAAAGGAAAATACGGAATTAGCAATACGCTTATGCCAAAAGCGACCATTATGGCGATTAAGTATGCAGGTCCATAAGCTGATCGGAATACGGTAGATTATCTGGCACCGTCGAAAATTGAAGAAAATGAAATATGACCACTAAGCAAGCAGCTATCTCGATTACCCGTCGCCTTGAATTTGATTCTGGCCACCGCATTCCGAATCACGATGGACAGTGTAGACATCTGCATGGTCACCGCTATGCCATTGAGGTCACCTTGACTGGTGAGGTTGCCGATCACCCTGGTAAAGCAGACGATGGCATGGTTCTCGATTTTGGTGATATTAAGCGCTTGACCAACCTCTATGTGGTTGAACCATGGGATCATGCTTTCTTGGTTGCAAAAGAAGATGTGGGTTTGGTTGATTTTCTCAATACATTGCCAAATCATAAAACCGTAGTGATGGAGCATGTTCCTACAGTAGAGAATTTAGCCAGTGCAGCATTTGCACTTTTGGATCCGGTATTTGCTGAGGCATTTGGCGGCCGCCTTCAATTAAGCTCACTCCGTCTATATGAGACCCCCAATTGTTGGGCTGATATTTTTCATCCCTAATTGATAGCATCCCATGCAAGCTGAGCTTGATCATCAATTTATGCAGCAAGCCTTGGATCAAGCCAAATTAGCTGCTTTGGCTGGTGAGGTTCCTGTTGGCGCAGTATTAGTGCGAGAGGGCAAGGTAATTTCCAAGGCATTTAATCAGCCTATTGGTCTGCATGACCCCAGCGCTCATGCAGAAATGTTGACATTAAGAGCGGCGGCTCATGATGAGTCGAACTATCGCTTGCCGGGCACTACCCTTTATGTCACGCTAGAGCCTTGTAGCATGTGTGCTGGCGCTATATTGCATGCCAGAGTAGATAGGGTAGTCTATGGTGCTATTGACCCTAAAACAGGTGCTGCGGGTAGCGTGCTTGATATATTCTCTTTGAAGCAGATCAATCATCAAACTCAAGTTGAGGGTGGCGTGATGAGTCAAGAGTGCGGTCAAGTACTGCGTGAATTTTTTAGGGAGCGGCGTTGAAGCATATTCATTTAATTGCACCCTCAGGCGCTAGTCTAGATGCCAAAAGCCCTCTAGTGGGTATTCAATCTCTGAAATCGCTGGGATGCCATATTCATCATGCCCAATGCATCGATCGAGTAGATCAGCGCTTTGCAGGAACGGATGAGCAGCGATTGTCTGAGCTTAATCAACTGGCCACACTAAACCCTGAAAATGTTGTCATAGTCATGCGTGGTGGTTATGGCCTCCATCGCCTACTTCCTGATATTGCTTGGCAGGCGATCGCAGACAATATTCAAAATGGCTTACAAATCTGTGGGCATAGTGACTTTACCGTCTTTCAGTTGGCTTTATTAGCCAAGACAGGCGCAATTACTTTGGCTGGCCCAATGCTCAATTTTGATTTTGCTAGTCAAGATGAGCAGGGCAATACCATCCCTCCCAATGCATTTATGTGGAAGCATTTTCAAGCTGCGCTTGATAGCCGCACAGTAGATTGCAGTATCACTGCTCCACAAACATATTTAGGTCAAACATTAGAAGGAGGCGCTTCAGGAATTCTCTGGGGCGGTAATTTAACCGTCTTAGCTGGTTTAGTGGGAACACCTTATTTACCCAGCCTAGAGCAAACCAAAGGCGGTATTTTATTTTTTGAGGATGTAAACGAGCATCCTTACCGTATCGAGCGCATGCTTATGCAGTTGCTGGATGCTGGCATCTTAAGCAATCAAAGTGCAATACTGCTGGGTGGATTCTCAGCCTATCGTTTGTACGATAACGATCGTGGTTACAACTTAGATTGCGCTATTGAGACGATTCGCAAGCGCATTCCAAGCAACATCCCCCTCATCACCAACCTTCCTTTTGGTCACCAACAAGAAAAGCTGACTTTACCCGTTGGTGCGTTAGCGCATATTCAATATGACTGTAAAGGGTTTACGATTCAGTCCCAGTGGTAGATGCGGTCATAGAAAAAAAGGGGTATAGATGCTTCAAAAACATGGAAAGCGACAACTATTTCTCTTTCTGATAACCCTCTTTTTTGCGAGTGTAGTGATGGCCATTGAAGAGCCTCAATATTCTGTAATAGAAAAATCGGATCTATTTGAGTTGCGTGCATATGCGCCATTCATTTTGGCTGAGGTGCAGGTTGAAGGCGATTTGGATTCAGCTTCTAGCCAAGGCTTTCGTCTAATAGCAGCCTATATCTTTGGAAAAAACCAAGTAAGCGACAAAATCAGTATGACGGCCCCAGTCACCATTGAGTCTAAAGGTGAAGTGGCAAGTCAGAAAATAGCGATGACAGCTCCAGTGACGATTGAGGCAAGCAATCCACAAGATAAAGGCATCAAAAAAGAAGTATGGATGGTTTCATTTGTGATGCCTAGTGAGTACACTCTCGCTACCCTACCAAAGCCTCTGGATTCAAAGGTTCAAATTAGACAGATCTCCGCAGAGAAAAAAGCAGTGATTACTTTTTCTGGGCGTTATAACGAAGATACGGTGTTAGAAAAAACTAAAGATTTAGAGGATTGGATGAAATCCAAGAATTTACAGGCAATTGGTGAGCCTCAATTTGCTCGATACAATCCACCATGGACCCTGCCGTTTATGCGCCGCAATGAAATCATGATTCGCGTGCGTGACTAAGCTTAAGAAAATTCTTAAGCTTCAAAGCTTTTGAGCAAAAATTGAGCACCACCATCTTGGCCTAAGGCTTTAACCAAAATCGGTAGAGCCTGTGCAAGATGCTTCTCTAAGGTCCATGGTGGATTAATGATGAACATACCACTAGCTTGAAGTCTGCGTTCTCCAGGTGCATTTTCAACTCGTAGTTCAGTGTGAAGCCAAGAGCGATGATGTGCTGTAGCTATCTTCTTCATGCGATCGGGTAGTGCGGCCGATTCTCTTCTGGAGATGATGGGATACCAAATGGCATAGCAGCCCGTAGCGAAACGTTGCAAGGCTTCTTCCATGGCTGTTTCTAGGTATCGATAATCTTGCTTGTCTTCGTAAGAGGGATCAATTAAGACTAAACCACGCCTGCTAGGTGGTGGTAGCAAGCCCTTTAATCTGGCAAAGCTATCTTCTGCATACACATCAATTTGCTTGGCTTGTTTTAATTGACTAACATTGTGGCGCAAGATATCAATTTCTTTAGGGTGGAGCTCAAAGAGTTTGAGGCGATCTTGAGGTCTTAATAGGCGCGCCAAAATAAATGGTGAACCTGGATATAGATTAAGCTCATCCCCTGTATTTTCAGCATCAACACAATCCATATAGGCTTGAATGCCGGCATGTAATGGGTTTCCAGATTGAATGTAGTCTTGAGTAAATTGCTTGAGGCGAAAAATACCCCCATCCGCCTCTTTACTCACCGTAGCAAAACCATCCTTCAGGCTATAAATACCAGCGCCTGCATGGGTATCGACAATCGTTAATGCGCCTGGCTTTTCTTGGAGATACTCGACTAGATGAATCAAGGTGAGGTGCTTCAGAATATCAGCATGGCTGCCTGCATGAAACGCGTGTCGATAACTAAACATGGGCATTCATTCTGATTTGATAAATTGGGCTTTAATAAACAAAATCAAAGTCAGGGAGACTAGGATAGCGGATGCATATTGCAGGGGAAGGTTGTGCACCAGATCCATGGTTTCGGTCAAGTGGAAATACATGGCAACTAGGCCCCCAAACGCAATCAGCTTAGGCCAAATTTTCGTCGGAATTAGTTGATTTTCTGGTACATATCGAACAAGCACAGCGCCAAGCATGCCGCACCATATACCAAAACCTGCGCCACCCAATACATCCGTTAACCAATGGGCCCCAACTGCATTTCTGGAGAGGCCTACTAAAGCGGCAAGAGCAAATAGCAATAGCAATGGTCGACGTGATTGTTTGTTACAAGAAAAATATAAGGCGCCAGCAATGGCAAATGCAGTGAGGGTGTGCCCAGATGGAAAGGCTCTATGAAGGAGTGGTTCCCCAATGCGATAAAAAGACTCTTCACTTAAAACACTCGCAGGTCTTGGTAAGTCAAACAAGGATTTAAGGGTGGAACTAGCAATAGCGGAGATGGCGCCTGCAATGATTCCTGCCGTCAGAAGACGAGGGGAAAGTAGCAGCAATGGAAAGCAGATGGCAAAGATACCCCAGCCGTTACCTAAAAATGTCAGCCATGCCCAGATGGTGTCAGGCACATACTGAGTAAAGGTATTGATAAATAAAAAAGTGGAGGCTTGTAGCTCACCCAGAAAAATAGCCAGTGCAAGCGCTAATGGAATGAGTGGAATAAACCAAACCCAGATGGCGCAAATTGCTACTTTTGAAGGAGCCTGCTCACCCATGTAACTTAGCGCGCTTTTGCTTGGTCGGACTCACGCAGTTGATGCCCCATCTTTTCTAATACTTGAGAGACGGTGATGGCTTGCATGCAGACGTTATCGTGACATGGTGTTTTGCGATGGTTAGCAGCGCTAACGCATGGCGAGCAAGCTAAGTTTGCGGTAATCGAGATGGAGTTACCCACTGAGCCATAGAGAGCTGGAGTTTCTGGGCCAAATAGAACTACTGTGCGCAGAGGAGTGACGGCTGAGAAATGACCGGGGCCAGAGTCATTAGTCACCATCACATCAGATAGGGTGTACAAAGGCGGCAGTTCTGCGAAGCTCACTTGCCCAGCAAAGTTCAGAGCATTTTTTACATTAGCAACCACCCGCACCTTTTCTACATAGTCAAATTCAGCAGGTGAGCCAGTGATCAAGATCAAATCAGCAGGAAAGTGTTGGTGAAGACCTTGAATGAGTTCAGAAAAACGTTGTTGCGCCCAGCGTCTTTGGGGAAGTAAATCACTGGCATTCGGGTTTACCAAAATCAAACGCTGTTTCCCCTGAGTAAATTCAATACCAGCATCTTTACTGAGTTTCTCAATACGCTCACGGACAGTATTTAAAGCAACTGGATTGATGATGGCTTGTTCTAAACGCACCTCAGAATCAGCAATATGAATTTTGCTGAACGGTACTTCAATCTCTTTGGCAAATGCCGCGTGAATAAGGGAGAGGAAGTTCTTGGTGATATGAATATGGGGGTTGTAATGAACCTTGCGGGTCAACATAAAACCGCGCCACAAACCTTCACCATGAAAAATATGATAGCCAATGCGCTGACGAGCACCGCACAGGCCAGTAAGTAGGGCAGTAAAGCGTGAAAACAGCTCCAAATCAATCACCGTATCGATTCGATGTTTACGGGCTATCACTAAAAATCGCAAGGTATCTTTAATTAATCCACCCAAGCTAGATGAATCAATAGTAAAAATATTCTCAGGTTTAACGGTATTTAAAAGGGTTAAGCTGGCGCGATTGCTCTTGAATATGAGAAAGAATAATTCAGCACCACGAGCCTGTGCATTGCGCATGGCTGGGTCAACCAAAATAGCGCTTCCCATTTCTGATAACTCAATAAATAGTAATTTGCGTGGAGCCTCGTAGCCACGGCTGAAGATATTTTTAATGCCATCCACTAGTACAACCACTGGGCTCACTACAGCACATAGCGGTACGCCGACCCAATGATCAATGGCGCGCATAGTATTGACGCTAATACTCATAGTTAGACTCTAAAAAATTACTTCCGTTTTAATAAAAAGTAGGCGCCTGGTAGTACTGAAATCACAGTGATGGCGCCGTAGCTAATTGATGCGAGTACGGTAATTGAGGGGTTAACTCCCCAAAGCGCAAGAACAGATGATAGTGTGGCTTCGCGTAATCCCCAACCTGAAATACTAATAGGGAGCATCAGCAAGAGACTCAGTGCGGGTAGGCCAATCATCAAAGCCTCAATCGGGGCATCTACACCATAGGCTTTTAGACAAAACAAAAGCGTCAAGATGGTTAAAAAATGAATGCAGATAGCAAAGGCGGCTTGTGCAATATTCATAGGCCAAGTAAATGCCAACTCAATTCCTGGAATCACATTAGTCATCTGAAAGCGATCCAAAAACTTCTGCAATAGATTGCGGGTAGGTGTCCAAACTAATCCAACCGCAACAAGAAGACCAGCCAACACCATTACGCTAATCACCGCATAGCCTAGGTCTGGACCCCAGACTGCCAGAGTTGCGCCACCGAGAATGAGTCCAATACCACCCAAAAGATTATTTCCAGCAAGGCCGACAAATCGATCAAGCAATACCATCGCAAAGCTCAGGCGTAATTTGGGGGTGGCATGATCTAGGTCAACAGAGTGATGTAATTCTTCATCCAATTCTTTTTCTTCAGTAAATGTGCCGCTACTGGTCAGATGGGTTGCAGAGATGGCGCGATAACTGTCACCACCAAGAGTGCTGGGTAACCCTTGGTTTACTAGACCGCCCGCTAAGTACAGGCCAATGTAGGAGCGAATACGACGTGGAAACCCCACTGCTTGCATAAACATACCCCAGCGATATCCACCACAAATAAAGGCTAGCATCATGCAGGCTAGAGCGGCAAGAAACCACAGGGGCTGCATTTTTATTTCAGAATCAAGAAGTGCATGCCAATCAATACCGCTTGTCGCCTTCCAGAGGAGGGCCAGCGACAGCAAAATGCGAATGCTGGGCCAAGCCCGTTTTAGGATTGCTTTCCACCCGGATGTTGACTTAAGGGTAGATTGGGGTTGTGAGCTCATAGGCGTAAGGATAATGCCTTGTGAGTCTTAGGTCCTGAATTGAGGGAATTAGTGCGCTAAATCAGCCTCTTGCCAATGGCTGCAGAGGCTAAATTGAAATGTGGATAAAACCCGCCCAAAATGAATGATTTCCAGGCTATCTAACGGTTCGCAACTTTTAAAAGCTTTTGCACCAATTACTGGAGGGTCAAAAGACATGCCTGACCAGTTGATTAGCAGTACATTGGCGCCCAATGGCAATTGACCAAACCAAATGTCAAATTGATCTTGACGTTGATCCAATACATAAACAGGTAGGGGCTGAGCATACCAAGCAGCTCGACTTCCTAAGGTCCAATTTTGAACCGCTATACCTTTGGCATTCGTGCCTTTGGCAAGCTGCGCAGCCTTTTTCCCTGCCATCTTCCAGCCATACAGATCAGCAATTGGGTTGGCTTTAATAGCTGTTGAGTTAATGCCCCCAGCTAGGACATAAGTAAAGCCTATAAGGCAGAGCAGTAGTTGGAGG
>CAIKGX010000051.1 GCA_903827075.1 uncultured beta proteobacterium
GCAAGGTGGCCATGTTGCAGTTGATGTGGACGCTGATGGCAAGATCAAGTTAGAGTTTGATGCTCCCACTGTCCCCCGCAAGGCGCCAAAAACTGATGTAGCTCCAGCTGAAGAGATTTAGATTTAATTCTGGCATTTAAACCAACCTGCTTTAAATACCAGCTCTCTGATGCATTCACTGGGCTGGTATTTTTATTGGCCGTGTAAAAGTCATCACGAATTTAGTGATAAATTGAATGGGTAATTAACGGAGAGCATGATGACAGCGTTAACCCGATCAGAGCATGATTTACTAGGCGATTCAGAGGTTCCATTAGATGCTTATTGGGGCATTCATACATTGCGCGCTATTGAAAATTACCCCATAACAGGCAAGGTAATAGGAGATTATGCTGACCTGATCAGGGCCTTAGCCTTCGTGAAGGAAGCTGCCGCTAAAGCCAATTTAGAGTTGGGGCATTTAGAGCCCAAAAAAGCTGAAGCTATCATTGAGGCTTGTCACGAAATTGAAGCGGGTCGATTACATGATCAGTTTGTCGTAGATGTGATTCAAGGAGGTGCTGGGACATCCACCAATATGAATGCGAACGAGGTCATTGCAAATCGGGCTCTAGAAATACTGGGATACAAAAAAGGGGAGTACTCCAAGATTCACCCTATCAATGACGTCAATATGTCCCAAAGCACCAATGATGTCTATCCGACTTCATTGCGTTTGGCAACTTGCTTTGCCATCCCTGCTTTATTGGAAGCCATGGCATTACTTAGAAATGCTTTTGCAGAAAAGGCTGAGGAATTTAAAGATATTCTCAAGATAGGTCGAACTCAGCTGCAAGATGCAGTACCTATGACATTGGGACAGGAATTCTTAACCTATGCCGTGATGATTAAGGAGGATGAAGAGCGCCTAAAGGAGGCCATCTCCCTGATTGCAGAAGTAAACTTAGGTGCTACTGCAATCGGTACTGGCATTAACACCGATGTACGATATTCAAAATGCGCCATAAAATATCTGCAGGATATTTCCGGAATCGCATTGATTGCATCTCCAAATCTCATCGAGGCTACACAGGATTGCGGTGCGTTTGTGCAGCTATCTGGCGTTTTAAAGCGTGTGGCAGTAAAACTATCTAAGATATGTAATGATCTTCGCCTGTTGTCGAGTGGTCCTCAGGCTGGATTGAATGAAATCCGACTTCCCCCGCGTGCCGCAGGTTCCTCCATCATGCCGGGGAAAGTAAATCCGGTTATCCCGGAAGTAGTTAATCAAATTGCTTTTGAGGTCATTGGAAATGATGTCACCATTACTATGGCGGCAGAGGGTGGCCAATTACAGCTAAATGCCTTTGAGCCTATCATTGCCCATAGTCTTTTTAAAAGCATTCAACATCTCACTGCGGGATGCACCACCCTAAAAACACATTGCGTTATAGGTATAACAGCAAATCGAGAGATCCTGGCAGAGAGAGTTCGCACTTCGGCTGGCTTGGCAACAGCCTTAAATCCCTATCTTGGGTATGAGAATGCGACCATGATTGCTAAAAGAGCGCTTCAAGAAAACTGTTCTGTAGCAGATTTGGTGCTGGAGCTTGGGTTAATGGACAAAGAGACTTTAGACAGGATATTAAGTCCAGCGGTTCTGACTGTTCCTGGCATCCAA
>CAIKGX010000052.1 GCA_903827075.1 uncultured beta proteobacterium
CGCTTAAAAGTAGCAACCAAGTATGTGAACTGCGCGCGCGATCACTTTGCGAATAAAGGCGTACATATTGATACGATTCATCTGTATGGCTCAATGGAGTTAGCTCCTTTGGTGGGTTTAGCCGATGCAATTGTCGATTTAGTCTCTACCGGAAATACCCTGCGTGCAAATGGCTTGGTTGAGGTAGATCCTATTGCTGATATCAGTGCGCGGTTAGTAGTAAATCAAGCTTCGTACAAGCGTAAGCGTGCACAGTTGCAACCATTCTTTGAGTTATTGAAGAAATAAAGAAAAAGACTGACGCAAATGTCTTTCGCACAAATCAAAGTTAAGCGACTCAATAGTCAGGATGCGGGGTTTACAGAAACCCTGCTATCTAGCTTATCTTTGCCAATGGCTGATGATGAGGCTATTGATAAGGCGGTTGCCAATATTTTGGCGCAAGTCAAATTGACTGGCGACGAAGCGGTGCTTGGTTTTACTAAGCAGTTTGACCGTTTAGACGTGGCTAGTGTTTCTGAATTAGAAATTTCTCGTCAAGAGTTAGAGCGAGCCTATTTGGGTTTGCCAGTCGAACAAAAAAATGCCTTAGATATTGCTGCTACTCGCGTGCGTGTTTATCACGAGAAGCAAAAAATTGAAGCAGGCTGCCACTCTTGGGAATATGAAGAGGCTGATGGCACTCGCTTAGGTCAAAAAGTAACAGCGCTTGATCGCGTGGGCATTTATGTTCCCGGCGGTAAGGCTGCTTATCCTTCTTCAGTATTAATGAATGCTATTCCAGCTAAGGTTGCTGGGGTGAGTGAAGTCATCATGGTGGTGCCTACTCCCGATGGTATGCGTAATCCTTTGGTCCTTGCTGCCGCATGGTTGGCAGGGGTTGATCGTGTTTTTACCATTGGTGGAGCGCAGGCGGTTGGTGCATTAGCCTATGGCACAAAAACTATTCCATCAGTCGATAAGATCGTGGGTCCTGGTAATGCTTATGTAGCAGCAGCTAAGCGTCGCGTTTTTGGCATTGTTGGCATCGACATGATTGCCGGCCCTTCAGAAATTCTCATACTGTCTGATGGCTCAAGTAATCCCGATTGGATTGCAATGGATTTATTTTCACAAGCAGAGCATGATGAGCAGGCCCAATCGATTTTGCTCTGTCCAGATGCTCAATTTATAGAGCAGGTGCAGGCAAGCATTGAGAGGTTATTGCCTGAGATGCCAAGAAAAGCAGTCATCGAGGCTTCATTGACTCATCGTGCTTTATTGATTCAGGTAAGTGATATGAATGAGGCATGCGATATTGCTAACGCCATTGCTGCCGAGCATTTAGAAATCTGCGCTACAGAACCCCGTCAATGGGCCGATAAAATTCGTCATGCTGGCGCTATCTTTATGGGCAGCTACACCAGCGAGTCTCTTGGAGATTATTGCGCAGGCCCCAATCACGTCTTGCCAACAGCTCGGACTGCACGCTTTTCATCACCCCTTGGCGTGTATGACTTTATTAAGCGCTCAAGCATGATTGAAGTAAGTGAGGCTGGTGCTCAAACGCTGGGTACAGTGGCTAGTACGCTTGCGCATGGTGAAGGCTTGCAAGCCCATGCTCGTGCAGCTGAGATGCGACTCAAGAAATAATTAAAACGCCGCTAAGATTTCTTTAAGTGCGGCCAGCAATTCATCGCTTTGTGCATCTGTGCCAATGGTGATGCGTAGATATTCCTCAATACGTGCTGATTTGAAATGACGCACGATGATGCC
>CAIKGX010000053.1 GCA_903827075.1 uncultured beta proteobacterium
ACCCGCATTCTCAATCGAGCGATCAATGCGGCGGCTGGAGATTATTTAATATTTCTAGATGGCGATTGCATTACACAGCCAGACTTTGTGGCACGACATCGCCAGCTAGCTCAAGTAGGTCATCTGGTAACGGGTAGTCGGGTATTGCTCAATGAGGCCCTAACAAGGCAATTACTTACTTGGCCCAACTGGAGTTACATCACATTTATTAGCGGTCTGTTTCAAGAACGCATCAGCGGGGGAATTAACAAATATCTACCCCTAAAAATAAAAATGGGTAATGGTACTTGGCGCAATTACAAAAAATTTGTATGGCGGCGTATTAAAGGCTGCAATATGGCTTGCTGGAAAGCCGACGCACAAGCGATTCATGGTTTTGATGACAGCATGACAGGCTGGGGGCATGAGGATGCCGACTTTGTCTTTAGACTGCAAAGTCAGGGTCTCATTCGAAAATCGGGTTCATGGGCTACTGAAGTCTTGCACTTACATCACCACATACATGATCAATCCAATGCCGCAGAAAATGCCCGTCGGGTGCGCGAGAAAATTCTAGCTAAAGTACAGTAAGGATATGGCAATCTTTTTCTCCAAGACCTCCCCCTCACCACCCAAAAAGGTCCTGTTCATTGCCACACGGCAAATTGGTGATGTTCTTGTAACAACCCCTTTGATTTCTAAAGCGCGTGAGTTGTGGCCTGATGCGCAATTTCATTTTTTGGGCTATCGCGGCAAACTCGATATGCTCAAAGGCAATCCAGATATTGCCAAAATGATTGAAACCTCCGATCGTCCCGGCATTCGCGAATACCTTTCTTTATTTGCTCGACTATTTCAAAGATACGATTTAGCGATTGTCACCCAACCAAGTGATCGTGCATACCTCTACGGTTTAGTTGCAGCCCATAGAAGAGTGGGTGTCCTTGGCGGACACCCCCAAGGTGATGGCACACAGAATCAAAAGAGTAGGAATAAAAGTGAGCGGCAAAATGCTTGGAAGAAAGCGATTTGTATTCACACTGTTGACGTAGACTATTTTTCACAACACGTGATCGCTGAAAAAATTCGCCTGCTCGAAAACTTCTACCCAAATCCAGAAGAATTATTTAGCAAGGCCATTTCAGTAACCCCTCCAGTAGGAGAGCCTTTACCTCCAATCATCACCAATCAACTGCGCTCAGCTTATGTTGTAGTGCACCCAGGCCCCCTCACCGCTTACAAACGCTGGCCATTGGCATATTGGCAAACCTTAATTACATGGCTGACAGATCAAGGCTGGCAAGTCATATTAAGCGCTTCATCCGCAAAGCAAGATTTACAACTGAATCACGATATTCTTTCCCTGCTAAGTAGCACCTCACGGGAAAGTGTGATTGATACAGCAGGCCAACTATCGATTCCGCAAGCAGGCACATTGATTCGTGGCGCATTGGCTTATGTTGGTGTAGATACATCCATCACCCATCTAGCAGCCGCCTGTCAGGTGCCTACTATTGCACTGTTTGGCCCAACACCTCCAAGCAATTTTGGTCCTTGGCCCAATGGCTTTATTGGCAAGCAACCTTATGTGCTGCGAGCTCGTAGTCAAACGGTAGGCAATGTGACTATTTTGCAAGGTCCAGGTGAATGTGTACCCTGTCGCAAAGCGGGCTGCGAAGATCGCGCCAGCAGTCATAGTGAATGTTTGGATTTATTAGAGCCTGCCCAAGTAATTAAAGCAGTACAAAAGGCTATTGAATCCTGCTACTAATTTCTTGGCCGTTTATTGGTATTGAACTTGAACTGAGTGGCTTTGTTTAGCCGCCAAAATTTGGTTCAAGCTATGTAAGCAAGCATCATCTGGATAAACGCGTAACTCTTCCGGAAACTGCATTAAGCAAGCGCCGCCACTGGTGGTCACTGCCGCAGTCAGCATGAGACCCTTCATACCTTCATTACCACCAGGCATGGTGGGAGCCCCTGGCCCTAATTTAGGATCACGAACACGACTGGTCATTAAGTAAGGCCCCAGCTGGCTCCGTAGCGTTCTTAGATCAATTGCATCGTCTATACAGAGATGCACATTGCGTGCAAAACGCATCCGCGCACCAGTAATATCCATCACCCCTTCCGATACTACGCGCATGCCACCAGAAAATTTATCTGGGGTTACGTTCACTTTTGCAATCAGCAGCTCATCTTCTTTTAACCATGAGCGGTTCGGTTCGTACACTTCGCTATAGAGAGTCACCTCCATTGCTGCAGACCCATCATCGATGGTCGCAATCATCATGCGACCTCTTTGACCTGTAAGCATTCTGGCGGAAGTAATAATTCCGGCGATCAGTTGATCTTTACCTTCGGTCACCTTAGATAAGGTTTGACGGATAAAGTGGGCTGTTTCTTCGCGGTATGCGTCAAACATATGCCCCGTCAAACAAAGCCCTAGGGCGGTTTTTTCTTCTTGTAATCGTTTTTTCTCTGACCAGACTGGCTCACGCACTAATTCTGGTAAATGACGATCCGCTTCTCCGGCCGCTTCAAACAAACTGACCTGATGAATCGATGCCTCAGCCTGCTCTGCCGCTTCAATAGCGCGCGCAAGAGAGGCTAACAAAGTAGAGCGAATATCGTATAAATTTCCGCCCGCGGGAACGGAGTCGCGATACAAGCTATCGAAGGCGCCAGCGCGCATTAAGGCTTCAATAGCACGGCGGTTCACTTGCCTGCGATCAACCCGTGCGCAAAAATCAAATAGATCCTTAAATGGGCCGCCAGTCTCACGCGCTTTCACAATCGCTTCGATAGCAGCTTCACCAGTTCCCCGCACTGCTCCTAAGCCATAACGGATATGACTTAAAGGTGCATCAGGTACAGCGTCTGGCGCTCTGAGTGGGGTGAACACATACACACCCGTATTGATATCGGGTGAGAACACGCGAATCTGATTAACTAAACAATCGTCATACAGAATCTTCACCTTATCGGTGTCATCCATCGCGAGCGATAAGTTGGCGGCCATAAATTCAGCGGGGTAATAGGCCTTTAACCAAGCCGTTTGATAAGCTAAGAGAGCATAGGCGGCGGCATGGGACTTATTAAATCCATAACCCGCAAAACGCTCCATCAAGTCATAAATCTCGTTGGCTTTTCCTTCTGTAATTCCGCCTATTTTTGCACCGTCACTAAAGATCTTGCGATGCTGAGCCATCTCTTCTGGCTTTTTCTTACCCATCGCTCGACGCAACATGTCAGCGCCACCAAGTGAATAACCCCCAATCATCTGAGCCATCTGCATCACCTGCTCTTGATAGACCATGATGCCGTAAGTTTCACGAAGTACCGACTCAATCCGAGGGTCTGGATACTCTACTTTTTGACGGCCGTGTTTACGTTCGATAAAATCTGGTATCAAGTCCATTGGGCCAGGACGATAAAGCGCCACGAGCGCAATAATATCTTCAAAGCGGTCAGGTTTGGCCTCTCGAAGCATACCTTGCATGCCGCGACTTTCAAGTTGGAATACAGCGACAGTATTGGCCTTCTTCAAGACATCAAACGCACCCTCATCATCCAGAGGAATTTCACCAATACTCCAATCCTTACGGTCAAGGTGTAAGGTTTTTATCCAGCGCTCGGCAGCAGCCAGAATGGTCAACGTAGTTAAGCCCAAGAAGTCGAACTTGACTAGGCCAATAGCCTCAACATCATCTTTATCAAATTGACTGATGACTGAACTACTATCTTGATCTTTAGTTTCTTGGGTATAGAGCGGGCAAAAATCGGTTAGGCGCCCTGGTGCAATCAATACTCCACCAGCATGCATGCCCACGTTGCGCGTCATCCCCTCTAATTGTTGAGCTAAAGATAGGAGCTGGCGCACCTCATCTTCATTTTTCTCGCGCTCAGCCAATTGCTTTTCTTCCTTCTTCGCCATCTCAATCGTCATGTATTGACCTGGCTTATTCGGAATTAATTTAGCAATTCCATCAACAAAGTTGTAGCCTTGCTCTAAAACACGTCCTACGTCACGAATGGCCGCTCTGGCAGCCATCGTTCCAAAGGTGGCAATCTGACTAACTGCATCTTTGCCATATTTATCTTTGACATACTGAATGACACGATCGCGACCATGCTGACAAAAGTCGATATCAAAGTCGGGCATTGATACCCGCTCTGGATTTAAAAAACGCTCAAAAAGTAAGTTGTAACGCAGTGGATCTAAGTCTGTAATTCCTAA
>CAIKGX010000054.1 GCA_903827075.1 uncultured beta proteobacterium
CTCATCCTAGAAAATATTCGCCGCAATCATCAAGTCAGAATTGTTTTCCTAAATGCGGATACCAACACCTTAATACAGCGCTTCTCAGAAACCAGACGTCGCCACCCTCTTTCTGCTCAAACCGAACAATCCCAGTCGTCCACCTTAACCGAAGCCATTGATACAGAACGTAGCTTGCTTGAGCCCTTACGCAGTCAAGCCCACAGCATTGACACTAGTAACTTACCCGCTCACGCTCTTCGGTCATGGATTCAAGATTTACTGAAAAAAGAGACTGTTGGCCTCTCAGTTATCTTTGAATCATTCGGCTTTAAAAAGGGTTTACCTAGCGACGCCGATTTAGTCTTTGATGTACGTTGTCTGCCGAATCCACACTACGACAAAGTGTTGAGGCCGCTTACAGGGCTTGATAAGCCCGTTCAAGAATTTCTAGAAAAGATTCCTGAGGTCATCAGTATGGAAAGCGATATTATTCAGTTTATTGAAAAATGGTTGCCCCACTATATTGCCGATGGTCGTAGTTATTTAACCGTCGCAATTGGCTGTACTGGTGGCCAGCATCGCTCGGTCTATCTAGTCAAAAAGATTATCAATCATTTTCTTGCGCATCAAGAGTTGGCTGATCTCCAAATCAGTTTTTTAATTCGCCATCGCGAACTAGACTCAATCCCAACAAAAGCACCTTGATTGGTTGCGGCAATCCATATTGCCCTAATTGACGAAGCGAAACCCACCTTAAATTGGTGTTTGGAAATTCAATAGCAGTAAGTGCATTAACATGCCAGATTTTCATCCATAAGCGTCTATGCGTAAAGACGTGCTTAATCCGATCTCCACAACTCACGGCCTTGCAATGCTTCAAAAGAAGGGGTAAGTGCTCTTCTGGCAATGTCAGTTGCAATAACTCTTTTGGCGTGAGATTGGGCGTACCCATCTCTCCATCCGTCTTGGCTCGCCAAGCAGATTCGGGCAAAGACCATAGACCGCCCCAAATGGCTTTATCGGAACGCTTTTGCAATAGAACCAAATCTTGATACCGCATCAATAGCATGTCGCAATCAAATTCAGGAGATTTAGCTTTCACTGCTTTTCGAGGAATGGACAGCACTTGATTGCTTAAATTAGCCTGACACTCTTTGGAGAATGGGCATTTCTGAACTCCACTTAAGCACACCGGCTTACGCGAAGTACACCAGGTCGCCCCAAAGTCCATTAATGCCTGTGTATATATCGGCATATCTTTAGGATTGAGTGGCAGTAAATCTTGAGCCAAAGACCAGAGGCGATCACTCACCTTCTTTTCCCCAATTGCTTCCTCAATTCCAAATAAGCGGGCAAGGATACGCTTTACATTTGCATCTAAGATCGGAGTACGTACATGAAATGCAAAAGCGGCAATTGCTCCAGCAGTTGACCTGCCAATACCTTTGAGCTGCTCGAGTAATAATGGGTCGCTCGGGTATATTCCAGAAAATTGTTCAACCACTTGTTTTGCGCATACATGCAAATTTCGAGCACGCGAGTAATACCCTAAACCAGCCCACTCCGCCAAAACATCATCTACCGGTGCAGCAGCCAATTTCTTTACTGTTGGAAAACGTTTCATGAACCGCGGATAACGCTCTAAGACAGTTGCCACTTGAGTTTGTTGCAGCATGATTTCTGAAACCCAAACCGCATATGGATCTCGAACTCCTTGCCAAGGCAATCCTTGCCGACCATCGAGCTGATGCCAGGCAATCAGTGTTCCTGAGAAAGTAGAAATCAACGCTTTTGACATTGGGGGCAAAAATAAGTGGATCGCTGGCCTTGAACGATTTGTTTAATGAGAGTTTTACAAACTTTGCAGGCTTGATCTTTGCGATCGTAAACTTTGCTCTGCATCATAAAATGCCCTGGATCCCCTTCGCTATTCACAAAGTCTTTTAATGAGCTTCCACCAGCATCAATCGCTTTTTTGAGAATCAATCTAACAGATGTCGCTAAACGTGTGCACTGGGGGCGAGTCAATTTTCCAGCAGCCCTGGCCGGATGAATGCCAGCCTCGAATAAACTTTCTGAGCAATAGATGTTACCAACGCCAACAACGGCTTGTCCAGCCAATAAAAATTGCTTTACAGACACACTACGATTACGAGATGCCCGATACAAAACATCTGCACCACGCTCGTTTGCAAAATCCGGTGAAAAGGGCTCAACCCCCAACTTTTGTAAAAGGGGAAATTTCTCTATGGGACCTTTAGATTTGGGGTGCCATAAAACAGCGCCGAATTTTCTAGGGTCATGCAGACGTAAGCTGAGCTTGCCAAACTCGAAGGTAACGCGATCATGCAACTTGAGAGGATTGGCACTTGAAAGTACTCGCAGTGTTCCAGTCATACCCAGATGGAGCAATAGATAACCCGTATCTACCTCTAAGAGTAAATACTTGCCGCGACGCTCAATACCCAACACTGTCTGACTGGGGAGCGTCTTAGCTAAATTATTGGGCACCGGCCAACGAAGCCGGCCATCAATCACTTTGACCTCGCTGACCTTCCGCCCCAATAGGTGAGGCAAGATTCCGAGGCGGGTCACTTCTACTTCTGGGAGTTCAGGCATAAATGGATTGTAGATTCGCAGATTAGAATGTGCTTATGATGAAATTTGCACTCAAGCCGCTTTTGCGGTGCTTATTACTAACTACGTTGATTGGGATAAGCCTATCGACCAATACGGCAGCTGCCCAAACCAACAGCGTGGATAGTGGTGAGGCTGTATTTCAGGTATTAGCCTCTGAAATTGCCCTGCAGCGTGGTGAAGCTGGGCTAGCCTATGGCACCTATTTGGAGCTTGCTCGCCAGCGTAATGATCCCCGCTTGGCCCAGCGTGCCATGGAGATTGCTATTACAGCAGGCGCCCCTGATCTGGCTTTACAAGCTGCCCAAACTTGGGAAAACCTGGCAGGGCCAACGCAAACCAAGCCAAAAGAGGTATTAGTTACCCTTCTCATTCTGAATCAACGCTGGTCAGATTCAGTAAAGCCCGCAATTTCTCTGTTAAATCAACAAACGCCTGCCCAACGTGAAATTACTTTGCAGCAGATTCAAGCACTCATCTCCAAGGCTAGGGATGAGTCGGAAGCTTTACGTGCCTTTTATGAAATAGTTTCTGCAGTCAATCCATTACCAAAAGATCCTGGCATTCTGTATACCTATGCCATGGCCGCCGAAAAATCCGGTC
>CAIKGX010000055.1 GCA_903827075.1 uncultured beta proteobacterium
ACAACTATTGCATCTGCCATACCAGTAGTGAGTTTTGCAGAAGCATACATGTCTGGACGTAACAGGTTATCCGTATTTTCAACATCAGCACGAATTAATAAGGCACGAGTTTGAGGATCAATGGTTGGTGCAATATAGTTTGCATAGGCCACAAACTCCTTATCTGGATAAGCCTCTAATTGCAAGACCATCTTTTGACCTGGTCTAACAAGGCGCATATCTTGTTCAAAGATATTGCCCACGAACCAAAGCTGCATTGGATCGGCCAGGGTTGCAATCACATCACCAGAGCTCACTGCTGCGCCCGGCTCTACATTCCGCTTAACAACTACTCCTTTAAGGGGTGAACGCATAATCAGATTACTTTGAGTCTTGCCAGTGGTTTCGATGGTTTTGATGTCGCCATCTCCAGCGCCTAGATTTCTCATACGGTTGGCAGCGGCTTGCTGAGTAATACGGGCATCGCCTAATAAATCACTCATGGTCTTGCTAGTTTCTAGCACCTTCGCCATTTTTGATGAGAGTACATATTCTTGTTGGGCTGAAATAAATTCTGGGCTATAGAGCTCAACAATGGGTGAGCCAATATTGACTTCTGCGCCATCAAACGCATAAATACGCTCTACCCTACCAGGGGCACGAGCAGACAGCACTTTAGATTTTTCTGCATTAAAGGCCAAGCGTCCGGGGACCCTAATATCCACTGGTACCTGTACTTTTTCTGCGCTTTGAAAAACATAAATCTCAGGATTGAGAGTGATACCAGGTAACTTCAATTCCAAAATACCGCTCTTTTCTACTTTGAGCGCTTTTTCTGATGCTTCAATTTTGACATGACGATTTACATTCGTCATACGACCCACCACAATTCCTAATGACAATATCGCAAAGGCAATAGCAGCTAAACGAACCCGATAGCGATTTTGCGGTGAAAGATTCCAGTAAAGACCGGCCAGACCAGCGAACATCAGCTTGCTTTTATGATTACCAACATCCAAGGCTTTATGCAAGATAGGCTGTACCTTATCAGTCAGCTGCTTTATATAAGAAAGAATTTTGTCTTTCAACATTGCTCCTTAAAACGGTTCTTTGCCAGATGAGACTAGCAATATGGCTTGCGCTTGCAATAGATTACTCTCTGCCAACGCGAGTTGGATTTCCAAATTACGCAATTGGGTTTGTGCGGTTAATAAATCGTTAAAGCCTTGCCCATTATTGGAGTACTGAGTTAAGCCCACCTTGTAAGCCGCATCGGCTTGAGGCACTTGCCTCTCTTTTAAGAACTGGGTTTGATTCTTAGCTTGCTCGTAAGCGGCATAGGCAGTATTGACAGCCAATACAATCTGTTGGCGATTGGAAATATTTCCTGCCTCAGCTGAAGCTTGATTACGCTGTGCCTGCTCTACCCCATACTTCTCTTTGGTAAAGAAATAAAGGGGAATAATCAAGTCTAGCTCCAACTGGTAAAACATGGCACCGTTGTTCGAGGCAAATGGCCCTCGCGGAGTAAATGAAGAACCAATGACTTGGAAATCGGGTAAGTAGGCTTTTTTGGCAAGATCTACACCTTTACGTGCAGCATCTAATTGCAATGCCGAACTCTTTAATGAAGGGTGACTATTTTCGGCAAAATCTTCCAACTCTACTAAGGTAGGAACGCTATTCATAGCGCGACGGACATCACCACGCAAGACGAGTTTTTCGCGGGAGTGGCGACCCACTAAGGTATTAATACTGTTGAGGGCTACTTGTAGTTGACGCTCTACATTGAATTGATCAGCCTGAGCAGCGCTTTGAGAAACCTGAGCATTGAGATACTCAACATAGGCCGCTGCGTTATTGGAGTAGCGCGATTTGGCCACGTTTTTAATCATCTCCAGTCGCATGACTGATTCTTTTAGCACTTGTAGTTGCTTTTGTGAAGCCAGCGCACCGTAGTACAAGGTTGATAGTTGTGCACCCAACTGCAGATAAATCGATTCACTTTGCGCCAACAGTGCTTCTGCATTGGTATCGGCAATATTTGCCGCCAAACTTTTCTTACCTGGAAACTGCAATGGTTGCGCAAACGAAATGCCATTGTTGTTGCTAATCCCTTGCGGATATTGTGCAGTAGGCGCATTTGCTCCTCCCAAGGCAAAGGGAGAATTTGCCGGCATACCAGACCATACCAAACCTACCTGTGGATTGGCTGGCGCCGCAATTTGAGGAACAGTTGCTTTAGCCGATAAATAGGATTCGCGTAGCGATGACAGCTGAGGATTATTGAGCTTAAGTTCAGACCACAATTGACGTAAATCCATCTCACTAGGTCCTGATGGCACGCCCTTGGTATAAATTTTTGGAGTATTGCTTGGAGTGACTGGCGCAAATAATGAGGCTGCTGTCGCAGGATTCGCTTTAGCTTCACTGCTAACTACTGGTGGCATCGTTAACAAATCTTTAGACTCATTCGTCTGGACAGTAACGCTAGCAGGGATCGGCTGGGCAAAAATCGAAGTAACAAAAAATAAGGAGGTTAGAGCGCAAGCAATCCGTTTAATTGGGCTTGTTGGTATGACTACA
>CAIKGX010000056.1 GCA_903827075.1 uncultured beta proteobacterium
GGAATGATTTTGCGTCATCAGTTAGGGGCTTTATTTTTATTACTTGGTTTATTTATTGGCGCTGTGATGAAAGCGCTTCATTCTGGCGGCACCCGACTGCACACGCGTTCTCATACCAGTAGAACGCTTAAACCAAATAGGCCGTGCCGCACGCCTGACACCCCAGCTACTGCGGCCCTGACGTTGGGATTTGCGCAGCACCTCTTTTTCATCAAGAGGGGGTTTGGTGAAACTATTCTCAAAAATATCAGCCTGATCACTCAGATTTGCATTCGCTTCTTGAACGGTAGATTGAAGACTGCTCTCCACCTCTTTCAAGGCTGCAGCACCTTCTGCGCGCAACTGCTTAAACTCTTCGACCTCCATCTGGCGACTGACCTCAGACTTCACATCCGCCATATAGCGTTGCGCGCGGCCAAATAGATTGCCGGCCATACGAGCAATCTTTGGCAAGCGCTCTGGCCCAACCACCACCAGAGCAACTACCGCGATCAGGGCAAGTTTTGAAACGCCAAGATCAATCATTGAAGAACCGCATGTATTTCTGCCTGCGCTTCTTTAATCACTTATTGATGTCTTTAGCCTGCACATCCACTGTTTTATCTGCTGGTGTTGCAGTATTTTGCGCAATTTGTTCTTTAGACTCTTCAGTCGCCTCGGGTGTTTTCATACCATCTTTAAAACCCTTTACTGCGCCGCCCAAGTCCGTGCCAATGTTACGCAATTTCTTGGTACCGAATACCAGCATCACGATGACCAACACAATTAACCAATGCCAAATGCTAAATGAACCCATCTTTAATCTCCTCGGACTATTTTTTCCAGGGGCGCGGACCGCCCATCACATGTAAGTGCAAGTGATAAACCTCCTGCCCACCATCTGCACCATTGTTCACCATTACTCTAAAGCCGCCATCTTTTCCAGGACGGCAACCCTGCTCTTTGGCAAGACGTGGTGCTAATTCCATCATTCTACCCAGCAATGGTGCATCAATGGATTCCGCTGATTCCAGCATAGGAATATGTTTTTTCGGAATGATCAAAAAATGTACTGGTGCAGCTGGGTTGATATCTTTAAAAGCAAAGAGTTCCTCGTCCTCATACACCTTCTGGGAAGGAATAATTCCTTGAGAAATCTTACAAAAGAGGCAATTAGGATCGTGGCTCATGCTTTGGCTCTACTTTTAGAGTTCTGTTTATTCTGTACCGGCAGCTTTTCGAGCAGCTTTTTCTTCAATTCCTGAAGTGCCTAAACGACGGTCTAATTCAGTAATCACATCTTCAGGGCGCAAATTAAACTGAGATAAGGCAATCAAGCAATGAAACCAAAGATCGGCCATTTCTCCCACTAAGAGCTGTTGCTGCTCAGGCGCTAAATTCGCATTTCGTGCATCTTTGGCTGCCATCACCGTCTCAGTAGCCTCTTCTCCGATCTTCTTCAAGATCCCATCATCGCCCTTTGAAAAGAGCACTGCGGTGTAGGAAGTTTTAGGATCTGCTTGGCC
>CAIKGX010000057.1 GCA_903827075.1 uncultured beta proteobacterium
CTGTGCCCTGATGTGTGGAGGTATCGCAGCGGCAATTGAACGTCCCAGCAGGGCGCAAAGCGCCTCTACTGCCCTCTTGCAGAGTAAGTCTCAGCTCTTTTATCTCCAGTTCATCATGCATTTGGGGCGCCTGACGACCTATGTCTTATTGGGCGCCTTAGCTGCATCGATAGGCGTAGTGGTATGGCAACAAAATCTCGTGCCAGTTCAGCGACCCTTATTCGCCTTTACCTCTTTGATATTAATTTTGATGGGCATTCGCTTGCTTCGTCAGGGATCTGGGAAGCCCTTGCTACTTGGGAAGTGGCTAGGGAGCAAAATGGCCAGCTATTGGGCTAAGTACCTGGGGCATTTCGCTAGCGGCTCTAGTCGCTGGTTTAGTGGCATGTTGTGGGGCTTGGTCCCCTGCGGATTGGTTTATAGCGTGCTGCCATTGGCCTTCTTATCGGGAGATGTACTGACTGGTGCGGCTTTAATGTTGGCTTTTGGCTTGGGCACCTTACCCAATCTCTTATTAATCTCTAAATTTTCTGCAGTATTGACTCAGTTTGGTCAATATGTCTGGGTGCGATATTTGGCAGCCAGCCTACTGTTAACTGCTGGCATATTTGGCCTATATCGTGCCTGGTATTTGCCGGAAGCTTTGTTAAAAGGTGGGTTCTGTCTTAGCTAGTTGCAGCTTCAATACCTTGGGCGAGGTCTGGATAGAAACAGTTGCTGGGGAGCGACTCCAATAAACCACTGCGCTGTGCGATGTCATGAGGTTGGTGCGCCAACCCACAAATCATTAATTGAACCCCCTGCATTTTGCATAGGTGCGCTAATTCCTGAATGGTATCCATACCAGAGGAGTCAATGTAGATCACATTCTTTAAATCTAATATTAATATTTTGCTGGGTAATTGCTTTTCTATTTTCTCTAATAGCTGCACTGCTCCAAAAAAGATGGCGCCATAAATCCGGTACGCATCAATGATTCCTTCCTGATTCAGAAGTAAAGGGAAGTCTTTTATTTCGGCAGACTCGCAACGAGAAAGACTGGAGATGCGGTAAATAAATGTAATGAATGCAAAGAGTAGGCCTACTTGTACGGCGATTGTCAGGTCAAGTACCACTGTTAAAAAGAATACGCTGAGCATCGTAATGCGATAGGGCAGACGGAATTGCTTAATGTCAAAGAATTTTCTCCATTCCCCCATATTCCAGGCAACGTACATGAGGATGGCAGCCAGGCTGGCTAAAGGAATATTCTTTGCTAATGGTGCACCAACCAAAATAATGAGCAGCAAAGTGAGGGAATGAACAATTCCTGCAATGGGTGTGGTGGCGCCACTTTGTACATTGGTAACACTGCGTGCAATCGTGCCTGTGGCTGGCATTCCACCAAAGAAAGGCGTTACAAAATTAGCAAGGCCTTGTGCCATCAACTCTTGGTTGGAATTATGTCGATCATGAATCAGGCCATCTGCAATTCGGGCGCATAAGAGGGATTCAATGGCACCAAGTAAAGCTAGTGTGATGGCTGGGGTAATGACAAATTGAGCGGTGCTCCAGCTAATGGGAATCAAATCAAATTCAGGAAGTCCGGAAGGAATTCCGCCAAACCGGCTACCAATCGTGTCCACCGGAAGTTCGAAAAAGTAAGTGACGGCAGTGGCAATCACCATGGCAATAACAGTCCCAGGGAGGTGAGATAGGAAGCCAAGATGCTTTTGGAATGCTTTCCAGAAAATGAGTAGCGCCAAACTACCAGTCGAAAGGCCGAGTGCAATAGGGTTAACTGTATTCAGTGCGGAATATAAGACATCTATAGTCTGGAAAAATTCAGCAGGCATTTTCCCGGTGCTTAGCCCTAAAAATTCTTTTACTTGAGAAAGGCCGATCAAGAAGGCAATGCCATTGGTAAAGCCAATAATGACTGCAGCAGGAATAAAGCGCACTAAGGTACCTAGACGGAGTAGTCCCATTACAAACAGAAAAACACCAGACATCGCAGTAGCCAAGAGAAGGTTAGCGACACCATAGCGATCCACTATCCCATAGACGATCACGATAAAGGCGCCGGCCGGCCCACCTATTTGTACGCGACTACCACCTAATAAAGAAATGAGACCGCCAGCAATGATGGCAGTAAAAATACCGGCTTCTGGCTTCAACCCACTAGCAATTGCAAAGGCCATAGCAAGAGGGAGTGCCACTACGCCAACTGTTAAGCCCGCAATGACATCCTTGGTAAAGAGTCTAGGGTTATAGCCCGCAAAAGAGTCGAGTATCTTGGGGTGAAAAAACATAAGAGCAGTATATGAATTAGGCTACTGATTTAGGATGTTTGATTGCCTACCCAGTAGGCAATACTGGCGGAGACGGCGGTTACAAAACTACCCCAGGCAATATCAATAAAAGCTAAGCGCATGGGGAAGTCTCTAATGACTGCGAGATTAGTAAGATCGTATGTCATGTAACAGAACAGGCCAAATAACGCGCCATATTGCACTGCATATATCCAGGATTGCTTCGAGAGTGCGGGGATAATTACAAAAATACTCGCACCTAAGGCATACAGTAGATAAAACACCAGCCCAGCAATGAGCTTGGGTTCGCTTGCCATGAGGGAGCCCATTTCATCGCGGTAGAGGTTTTTTGCGATACCAAGCAGCCAAATTAAGTCAATCACAATGAGTGAGAGAAAGAATGCGATGTAAGCCGTAAGATACTTTAGCAACTCGATTCCCCTTTGCGCTTTTATCGATGAATAATAAGTATTATGATGGAAATAATAGGGTATTAACTCAATTTAAAGGGGATAAACATGTTTAAGCACTTATTGGTTCCGGTAGACGGTTCGGATGTGAGTAAAAAATCACTAAAGATGGTTGCCCAATTGGCTAAGGCTGATGCTGCTGCAGTGACTTTGGTATACGTCTCTGACCCAATGCCACCTCTGGTGTATTCAGATAGCACAATGGGTTATGGCATTACCCAGAAAGACCATAAAAAAGTTTGTGATGCCTACGCTGCTGATGTCTTTAATAAAGCGACCACCCAATTAGGCGCTGCCATTAAGACGAAAAGTTTACATATCTCCCATTCCAATTTAGCTGAGGGAATTTTGGATGGCGCCAAAAAAGCGAAAGCGGATGTGATTGTGATGGCTTCACATAAGAGAACGGGGATTAAGGGTGTTCTGTTGGGAAGTGAAACACATGAGGTGATCGTGCACTCGAAATTACCAGTATTAGTTCTTGGATAGTCCACTAATACTCCAAAGCAAAGGGTCCATATGGACCCTTTTTCATACATCAAATATCCACATCGATTAGTTCTTAAAGGGGCTGCCTAGCAGCAATATTTCTCTGGTTAATAGCCCGCTCTCGTTATCACGCATAGACCACAAATCGAGCTGCATACGTGTTGCGTAAGGATCGACATACACACCATCTTTTCTTAATTCAAAATGGAGGTGGGGGCCAGTTGATCGTCCAGTTGATCCAACATAACCAATTTCAAAGCCACGCCGCACTTCATTGCCAAGCTCAAGCTCAACGTTGTAGTTACTGAGATGGGCGTAATAGGTATGGTAATTTCCTGGATGCTCCAGAATAATTAAATTGCCAAAGGCCCCGCTATAGCCGATATGGGCCACTTTCCCAGTGGCCACGCTAAATACTGGAGTGCCTACTGGCGCGGCATAGTCAATGCCCATGTGGGTGCGATACTTTTGTTTGGTGGGGGCGGGTGCAGTAGATGGTGCAGCACCGTTTTTGACGGCTACTCGCTTACTGCTTGAGGATGCTCGCACACTGCCCACTCCGCGCGAGATGCGTCGATAGCTTAAAGGGTTGGTCCAAAAGGCTCGCTCTATCGCTTCCCCGTTATTGGTAAAGAATCCTCCTGGGATATCACCACGATCAACCCAATAGGCGCTAGAAAATACTTCTTTACTAGTGGGATCGATGATCTCCACTGCCCAAATTTGTGCCCAATGCTCTTTATCACCAAAATCAACTATCAACCGGACAGTGCTATTGGTATTTTCTAAAGAATTATTCTCTTCGGGGTAAATTTGTTTAATCAGCGAATTTAATTCCCATACGAGTTCTACGGGTAACTGATCACCAACTTTGCGTTGGTCGTATAAAACATCGCGCAAAGGAATTTGCACTTCAGTAAAGCGTTTGGCTTCATCCCTTAAGTAGTCCTGCTGAATTAAAAAGCTACCTGCTGCTGATGGAGTGAAGGTCCAAACTTCTGTTTTGCTATCTTGAGTAGGGCCATTCATGATACTCAGAGAATCAAAGCGATTGCGAGCGCCAAAAGCAACGGCGTACGGAATACAGTTACCTCTCATAGTGTCAAAAAATCGGGCGGTTTGATTCTTAAAAAATTCAGAAAATAGACGGTCGTTAATTCCAATGCTAGAGGGCAGGTTATCTTCAGTGAAACTCCGTCTTAAGCATCCATGCTGAACTCGGTAGTCTAAGTTTCCGAGTGCGTTGCCAGTAAAGTCACTCTCATCTTTTCGCTTAAAGAGCTCAGGATTTAAGCTCATGTTACTAGAGGGGTATTTGCTAGCAGAGTTGTCCTTAAGGCCAATCTGTTTATTGCTCGAAATATTCACCTTTTGCTTTATTTGAGGTGCTTTATTGGTTTTACTAGGAGCGCTACTTTGAGCTTGGGCACTAGCGATGAGGTTCAGGCTCTGAATAGAGAGCAGACCTATAAAAATGATTCCAATAATTTTTATCGCACCTCTAGAAACGAGGGAGCTGCAGTTCACATTTGTCTTCACCAGCTAATTATCCAATATTGTTGGGAATAAATTCCCTCTTTATGTTGTGACGCAGCATTTACTTGTAAATGGAAATCAAAATCTCTGCCTTGGGGTGTTAATTTCAGGCGTTTTGTAGTCAATCACGGTATGGAAATTCTAGATACAATATTTTTTTAACTAGGAATTCCTATGCCCATTATTGAGTCTATATCTGTCGCATCTGTAGCGGTTCCCTTAGATAAGGTGACTTCTTTCTCTACGCGAACTGTTTCAGAGCGTCACTACTGTTTGGTAAAGGTGCGCGGCAAGGATGGCAATGAGGGCATTGGTTTTTGTTATGTGGGCAGTGCAGGTGGTGATATTGCCAAAATAGCAGTTCAACAGTTATTGGCACCCAAGCTCATCGGCCAAAATAGCCATCGTAGCGAAGGTTTGTGGATGGATATGTATAACGAATCTATTCTCCAAGGACGTGCTGGGGCAGTCATGCGCGCTATCTCGATATTAGATACGGCGTTGTGGGATTTAAATGCACGCGCTGCAAAGTTGCCATTGCACCACTATCTGGGTTCGGTGGTAGATGACCGTGTGCCAGCCTATGCAAGTGGTGGCTATTATCTGGAAGGCAAAACTCCAGCCAAGCTAGGCAAAGAGATGGAGTCCTACGTTAAACAGGGTTTTAAGGCAGTCAAAATGAAGGTGGGACGCTTATCCCCAAAGGAAGAGGAGGCGCGCGTGAGGGCTGCTCGCAAAGCGGTAGGCGACGATATCTTACTGACCTTAGATGCCAATAATGCCTGGCGAGATTTACCAACGGCGCTGGAGTATGTCCGTCGTTTTGAGGCCTATAACCCATATTGGATTGAAGAGCCTTTTTCTCCAGATGCGATTGATCTTCATGCAGCCTTGGCGCGCCAAACCAAGATCAATGTGGCTACTGGCGAAATGGAAGCAGGGCGCTGGCGTTTTAGGGAGTTGATTGATGCGGGTGGGGCAGCTATTTTGCAATCGGATGCAGCAGTTTGCGGAGGCATTACTGAATGGCGTCGGATCTCTGCTTATGCAGACTTAAAGGGAGTCATCGTCTGCCCTCACTGGATGCATGACTTACATGCCCCTTTAGTCGCGGCCACCCCCAATGCTCGATTTGTTGAATTCTTTTTAGATGACCAGGTTTTAAATTTCCGTAGGCTGATTAACAAGCAGCTCACATTTAAGGATGGGGATTTGATCTTGCATCAAACCCCTGGATTGGGGTTTGAGTTTGATGAGGCTGCTATTAATAAATATGCAGGTAAAAGCGCCTGGACAAAAATAATCTAATCTCTAAGTAAGGAAAAATAAAAGCCCCGAACTCTCGGGGCTTTTACGTCCAGGTCAAACCAGTCAGCTTGATTGAGGATTTAACTTCAAATGCCTTATTGACTGAGTAACTAGAACTAAAGCAAAACCTACAAATCCAATGATGTCCGCTTCGGTGGATGGATAGGCCAAAGCAACACCAGCAACGACCATGATGACGCGTTCAAAGATTTTGGTTTTTTCAATGAACCACCCTTGAAGACCGCCCGCCAAGCAAATAATCCCCACTACTGCTGTAAATGAAATCCACGCAATCTGCATCCAGTCTGCTTGTTCAAGAGCGCTAGTGGAGCCCATCAACAATAAACTTTCACCCGACTTATCTAATACAAACATGAATGGCACCAAAATAGCAGGTGCAACATACTTCCAAGTTTGTAAGGTGGTTTTATATGGATTGCCTTTACATATCGCTGCCGCAGCAAATGGTGAGAGCGCCGTAGGAGGAGAAACCTCTGAGAGCACTGCATAGTAAAAGATGAACATATGGGCTGCAAAAGCAGGAACACCGAGGTTAATCAGTGCTGGGGCAGCAATCACTGCGCAAATAATGTAAGACGCAGTAACGGGAACCGCAAGACCAACTACCCAAACTACCAGAGCAGTAAAGATCGCAGTCAGTAGGAGCGAGCCACCCGCATACTGAATCACGATTGAGCTGAACTTTAATCCTAAACCGGTAAGGGTGACTGTACCCACAATGAGACCTGCACCTGCGCAAGTAGCAGCAATAGCTAATACGCCAGTAGATCCAGCGGCGAGTGCTTTTGTCAGGTTGGAGTTGTATAGACCGGACAGAATAGGCTCTTTACCCTTAAACCAATCCCATGGAATGATGGCGGTATCTTTACGCAACATACTTGAAAATGCGGATACCACCGTTGCCCAGAACACTGACATCACTGGAGAAAAGCCAAACAGCATGAACACCACAATAGAGATGAGCGAGAAAAAGTGGAACCAATATTTTTTGGTCAATTGCCACGCGGTTTCAGCCGCTTGGAAGTGAATATTTTTCATGCCATATTTGCGCACATCAATCTCAACCATGACAAATAGGCCAAGGTAAAAAAGAATGGTGGGAATAGTCGCCATGAGCAACACATCCAAATAAGAGATTTTCAGAAAGTCAGCTATTAAGAATGCAGCAGCACCTAAAACTGGAGGAGAAATAATGGCGCCCAGACCGCCCGCAGCCAATAAACCTCCAGCTGCATTTTTTTCGTAACCTACTTTTTCCAGCATTGGGGCCGCTACCGAGCCCACTGTAACGGTAGTAGCTACACCTGAGCCTGATGGTCCGCCCAGTAGGAAAGAAGACATCACAATTGTTCTACCAACACCAGATGATTTCCCGCCCATCGCTGCGAAAGAAAAATCGATAAAGAATTTACCGGCACCGGTAAATTGTAAAAACGCACCAAATATGTTGAATAAAATAATGAGGGATGCTGATACATCTACTGCAGTGCCGTAGATGCCCTCAAGCGTCATGTACATGTAACCAACTAGGCGATCTAGATCGTAGCCTTTATGTGTCCATGGGGCAGGTAAATAATTGCCAAATAGGGCATACATCAAAAATAGAGCAGTGACACCCACCAAAATCAGACCATTTGTTCTGCGAACGCTTTCTAGTATTAAGAGGATTAAGGCGATACCCACTAAGACATCAGTGGAATTAGGCGCGGTATTTCTATCAAAAAGATCATCTCCAGCACTCAGAATGTAATAAGCGATGGCCACTGACCCAATGGCAAAAAATATGTCCCATATCATGAGGCGATTTTTAAAACGAGCAGCTATCGGAAAGCTGAGAAAAACTAAAAAGAGCACTAAAGCGACGTGAATGACGCGCAATTGTTGTGTTGGAACAATGGAGTAGGCGGCATAAAGGTGGAAAAGCGACATGCCTACAGCCACCAGTGTGATGAACTTAGCTAAGAGACCCTTGTAGTCATTAGAATCCCCTTCTTCTTGCTTAATGAAGGCGTCTAATTTTTCTTGTGTTTCGTTGTCAATCACCGTTTGATTCATGTCTCAACCTATTATTTTTTTATTTGTAATTATTTTGTCGTACAGATAAAGCGAAAGAGCGGGCTAGGCCCGCTCTTGGTTCATGCATTAATTTACTTTAATATTTTTTTCTTTAAAGAACTTCAGGGCACCGGGGTGATACTGAATTGGAGAAGATGCTTGTTTTTGATTCTCAAGGGTGACGTTGATATATTCCTTATGGGTGCGTACTAGCTCAAGTTTATTGTCAAAAACAGCCTTAACAATCTTATAGGCTTCAGCATCAGGCATATTGGCATTGACCACGAGAATATTCGCGACACCGGCAACTTTATTGTCCTTGGCCATTCCGCTGTAAGTTTCTTTTGGAATGACGGCAGCAAAATACAAGTTGCCATATTTCTTATTCATAGCAGCAACCTCAGCAGCATTGTCGACCATGACAATCTTCATGCCTGGACTATTGGCCAGATCAGTAACGGCTGCTGTTGGAAGGCCGCCTACCCAGAAAAAGGCATCAATCTTGCGATCCTTTACTGCGTTGACTGATTCCGCTACGCTTAAGCGCTCACGCTTAACGTCTTTGTCTTTATCAAGGCCGGCAGCCTCGAGTAGACGGAATGCCATCACTTCAGTGGCGCTACCAGGTGCGCCAGTGCTGATGCGCTTGCCTTTTAAATCCTTCATTGACTTGATGCCGGTTGACTCGACTGTGACAACATGCATTAAGTTTGGATAGAGGACTAAGAGCGTACGTAAATCTACTTTCTTGTTTACGAACTTGCCTTCACCAATTTGAGCATCCTTGGCAGCATCTGCCATGGAAAAACCGACATAAGGTTTTCCCGTACCAATCAAATTTAGGTTATCCACTGATCCGCCGGTCACTTCTGCGGTAGCCGACATTCCTGGAACTTGACTGGAAAGTACTGAGGCAAGACCGCCACCCATTGGGTAGTAAACACCACCAGTACCACCAGTTGCGATAGAAATATTTTGCGCTTGTGCGCCACCCCATAAGATACCGAGTGATAAGGCGATGATCTTCAGTAATTTCATTTTCTTGTCTCCTGTTTTAGGTTAATTCTATTAAAGTCCAGGCATGCTGAAATGAATACCTTGTAATTCACCAAGCAACTTAGCCTGTTGATCGGCATTTAGTTGAATGAGTGGTGGGCGAACACGTAACCATTCTGCATCTTTGCTGTAGTGGGCAACTGCTGTCTTCATACCTGCAATCATTTGATACTGTGCAAAGATAGAGCGTACTTGATCTAGATCAGTTTGACGTTGATCTGCATCAGATTCTCTCCAATGTGCAGCCAATTCTGCAATAGCCTTAGGGTTAACGTTAGCGGTAGCGGAGATGCATCCAACGCCACCAGCACGCAAAGCGCGCATCAAAAATACTTCGCTGCCTGCATAAACGCGAAAGCCCGACGGAGCCAGCAATTTAATGACGGACTCGGTGTAAGACCAGTCGCCCGAACTGTCTTTCATGCCTACAACAGTCTTTGGGTACTCTTTTGTTAGGCGCTCTAGTAGTGACAAGCTCAAGTTAATTTTGGTTACAGGAGGTATGTTGTAAATGTAAATCTGTAAACCGGCATCACCCACTTTTTGGATGACTTCTGAGAAATAGGCAAACAGGCCGTCATCAGTGACATCCTTGTAATAGAACGGAGGCAGCATTAAAACGCCAGCGCATCGGTGCTCAACGGCATGTCGAGTCATGTTGACTGTTGCATCTATTGAGCTTGCACCAGTACCGGGCATCATGTGTGCAGGGTTAAGTCCCCCTTCAACCAGGGCGGTTAAAGCCTTCATCTTTTGTGGGGCTGACATGGAGTTTGCTTCGGAATTAGTGCCAAAGACTGCTTGACCCACGCCATTTGCTTCTAACCATTGACATTGCTTTAATAATTTTTTTGTATCGGGATGACCATCTGCCAGAAATGGGGTTAATACGGGTGAGAGCACTGCAGGCAGGGTGGAAGGGTGAAGGGAAATGGTCATGCTGACTCCGATTTAATTTTTAACTTCTGTCAGAAGTGGCTGTTGGTTATAAAAAGCTTCTAAATTATCTATGGCTAAATTTGTCATTAATTGACGGGTTTCTAATGTGGCGCTGCCGATATGCGGTGTTAATAAGACATTATCAATATTTAAAAAATCCAGGTGCGGATTTGGTTCATTTTCAAAAACATCTAATGCTGCGCCAGCGATCTTTTTTTGTTGCAGTGCAACTAAAAGAGCGTCTTCATCTACTACGCTACCACGAGCAATGTTGATTAAAAATGAATTGGGTCCAAGAGCTTCTAAAACTTGAGCATTAATTAATTTATCAGTTTCTGGAGTTGCTGGACAGGCTAAAAAAAGGACGTCGCAGATACTGGCTAACTCCACAATATTGGGATAAAAGTCGTAAGACACATCTTTTCTTGAGGGGCCTGTATAGGCAATGTTTACTTTAAAGGGCTCAAGACGTTTTGCTAGATCTTGACCGATGCGTCCCATACCAACGATACCCACTCTTTTGCCAGCAAGAGTCGTGGTGATGGGAAAGGGCGCCTTAGACCATTCCCTATTTTTAACGAACGCTTGTGCCTGCGGAATGCGGCGTAATAGGCCAAAGAGCATGCCGATAGCCAGCTCACAAACAGCATCATTCAAAACACCCGGTGTATTGGTGGCCTTAATCCCCTTTTCCTTAAGGTAGCTCAAAGGGAGATTGTCATAACCAACCCCACAGGTTGCCACTAAGCGGATGGCGGGCATTTGTTTTATAAGAGCCTCGGGTAATTTGGTATTGGAGCGAATCAGAATGGTCTGAAATTGCCCGGCAGGAGCTGGCGCTTCCGGATCAGGATGTAAGGTGGGGCTTAGGCGCTTGTGAATCTCCGCCTGCATTACTTCAGGAAAATGGCCAACCTGTAACACCGAATTGACTGGGATCATGTCTCACTTATATTTTTATTGGAATAATCAGTGCATTGTAAGAGCAGATTTTTAATCTTGCTATTCCCTTTCAAGGAGAAATTGAAATGTTGTTTACCCCAGCTGAAACAAAAGTGGTGATTGTCGGTGGCGGAACCATGGGCGGCGATGTGGCAGTTGTCTGCGCGCGCGGTGGTTGTGCAGTACAAGTAGTCGAGTTAACCACAGAGCGACGTGCGCTTTTGCCAGATTATTTTGTCAATACCTTAAATGATTTATCTTATGAGCATCGGAGCCACTTACTCACTATTGCAGGGAGCTTGGAGGAGGTGGATTGGGCTGATGTAGATTTGGTGATTGAGTGTGTTCCTGAACGCTTGGATATTAAGCAGGAATTATTTGCTAAGTTAGAGCAGTATGCAAAACCCGAGACGGTTTTGGCCAGCAATAGCTCGAGCTTTCCCATCAGTGAAATTGCCCGCGGTTTAAAGACGTCCGCCAGAATGATAGGCCTACATTTTTTTATGCCAGCCCATTTGGTACCTTGCGTTGAAGTGGTTTATGGCGAGAAGACATCGCCAATGGTGGGTGAGAGTCTATCTAGACTTATGACGGCTTGTGGAATGGTGCCTGTGACCGTCAAAAAAGATTTACCTGGATTTTTAGCAAACCGTCTGCAGCATGCTTTATCTCGCGAAGCATTTGCCATGGTTGATGCTGGCATTGCAAGCTTAGAGGATATTGATAAGGCAGTGCGCTTTGGATTTGGATTTCGTTATTTGGCAGCCGGTCCTGTCATGCAGCGTGATCATGCGGGCCTTGAAGTTCATGCAGCAGCAGGGGCAAGTATCTACCCCTCTCTAAATAACTCCCCTAATATTGCCAAGTGCTTAGGTGACCGTGTAGCCAACGGCAAGTTTGGTATGAAGACCGGGGAAGGATTTTTTCCTTGGACATCCGACACAATCAAAGTAGAGCGCGAGCGCTACGATAGTTTATTGAGGGCAGGTCTCAAACTCATTCAGAAAGAATTGCCGAAGATTAAGTAAGACACTTTATTGACCTGCATAGAATGTTTTGATTTATGCTTGCGCCATGAATAAAAAAATACGGGTATGGGATCTTCCCATTCGGATCTTTCACTGGCTTTTGGTGAGCTGCATTATTGCCAGCTTTATAACAGTGAATATTGGCGGTAATGCAATGCAGTGGCATGCTTATGTTGGTTATTGTGCGCTCACGCTAATCCTCTTTAGGGTGTGTTGGGGTTTTGTTGGCTCATACCATGCGCGTTTTTTTAATTTCATTCCTAGCCCCAACTCTTTGAGGGAATATTTACAAGGGCAAACCAAAGCAGTTTTAGGGCATAACCCTTTGGGGTCTTTCTCGGTGATCGCCTTGCTTTTCTCGGTAGGCTTGCAAGCGGCAACAGGACTTTTTGCTAATGATGACATTGCATTTGAGGGACCATTTGCAAAGTATGTTTCCAATGCCATGGTAGAGCTACTAACTTCTATTCACAGAATCAATTCCACTATTTTGATTATTTTGATTGGACTGCATTTAAGTGCGATTATTTACTATCAAATATTCAAACACGAGAACCTGGTAAAGCCAATGTTGGTGGGTGACAAAGAAATTGACCCAAGCGAGGAGGCGAAATACTCGCCTACTGACTTGGGCCGCGCCTCCAAAGATGGCGGTTTGCAACGGGGCTTTGCTTTATTGCTGCTAAGCCTGATTGCAGTGATTCTGGGTTACTTCATTACTGCGTCGTAATTATTTTTTTCTAAAATCATCATGACAGCCTTTACAGGTTTGCCCTGCTGCGCCGAATGCTTTCTTAATGCTTTCAAGATCACCCGATTGAGCGGCTGTATTTAAGTTCGCCACTGCTAACTGCATTTTGTCTTGAGCAGATTTAAATTTTGCCTGATCTGACCAAATATCAGATTGTGCTTTACCACCTTCAGTGCCGGTACCAAAAGCTTGCCATGGCAAAGAAGACATCATGGCCACGATTGCTGCATTCTTTGCAAGCTCATCTTTGTTGTAAGGTGCCTCACCTTTAACAACGGCACCAATTTTTCCAAACGAATTGGCCATGACAGTAAATACACTTTGGCGGTACTTAATAGCATCTTCCGCTTTTTGAAACTGAGCAAATACGACGCCTGCACTCGCAAGCAAGATTGCTGCAAGAGAGGTGGAAATAATAGCCTTGATTTTCATGGGAGTCTCCGTCAAATTTGTATGGGCAATAGCGCTGAAATGAGCATACCGCAGAAAAATGACTCTTGCTGAGGGGGCTTAAAAAAGCATCCGCAGGGGAGTCATAGCGACGTTAATGATTCCTATGAAAAAATTGCTCAAGGGCTCCATCCACAAGCTACCAATAATTCCCGTAAAAACCAGCGCTAGGACGATAAAGAAACCCCATCGCTCCAGCTTATCTAGGGCTAATGATTGACGGGTTGGCAACAGGCCAGAAAGAACACGACCGCCATCAAATGGTGGAATGGGTAGTAAGTTAAAGACTAGTAGACCGATGTTCCACATTACCCCGGCTTTGGCCATGGAGGTAAAAAAGGGCTCATCGACCCC
>CAIKGX010000058.1 GCA_903827075.1 uncultured beta proteobacterium
AATGAGCGAAACGAGAAATCATGCAATTCTCCAGTGTGGTTTGTGGATAATTTAATCATACTTAAAAAATTGCCATAAATGCTTCATTTACACTGGATTAACTATGAATCAATTCCCCGCCGATATTTATACTGAGCCTCAAGGCTACTCAATCAATACGCTCGAAAATCTTGGACCCCTCACCCGTTTGGCTGGTATTTGGGAGGGACAGCGCGGCTTGGATATCAAACCTAAGGCGGAAGGCCCCAAAAAACAAGCCTATACCGAGCGTATTGAAATGCAGCCTATCGACCCTCAAACTAATGGGCCTCAGCTTTTTTATGGTTTGCGGTATCACCTTCATATCACCAAGCCAGACCAAGTCAAAACCTATCATGATCAAGTTGGCTATTGGTTATGGGAGCCTGCCACCGGAGCAATTGTCCATACCCTCACCATTCCACGCGGCATGGTGACGATGGCCATTGGCAATGCATCGGCACAGGCGAATCAATTTGAGTGTGTTGCCAAAATAGGAGATGCTACTGCAGGCATCTCATCAAATCCATTTTTAGACTATGCTTTTAAAACGATTGAATACCGCATCATGGTCACGTTCCTAGAGGATGGCTCTTGGTCATACGAACAAGACACAGTAATGCAAATCAAAGGTCAAGACGATCCTTTTCACCATCTAGATACCAATGTGCTGACTAAAGTAGGTGAAGCGACACCAAATCCCCTGGCCTTAGAGGCAAACAAAAAGCCATCCTAAGATGGCCTTTTGTTTGAGACTACTCACACAAGCATTTAAGCCGGCTGCGCTTCTGTCTCGGTAATTCTTTCCAAAGCAGTTTCAAGATGACCGACAGTACGATCAATATGGGCCAATTTCTCAAGCCCAAATAAACCAATGCGGAATGTGCGGAAGTCGGATCTTTCATCGCACTGGAGTGGTACACCGGCAGCTGTTTGCAAGCCTAGTGCAATGAATTTCTTACCAGATTGAATATCAGGATCCTTGGTAAAACTCACAACTACACCAGGAGCTTGAAAACCTTTGGCTGAAACCGAGTGGTAGCCTTTAGAAACCAATAAAGCACGTACCTTATCACCCAGCTCTTGCTGTTGTTGCTTGAGTACTGCAAAACCTAATGACTGGGTTTCTTTCATGACATTGCGCAAAATCTTGAGGGCATCTGTTGGCATGGTGGTGTGATACACATGACCACCCTTTTCATAGGCCTCCATAATTTGGAGCCATTTTTTCAGATCCATTGAAAAACTCGTGCTTTGAGTCGACTCAATACGCTCGCGAGCGCGATCTCCCAAAGCAATTAATGCACAGCAAGGTGAGCTGCTCCAGCCCTTTTGTGGGGCTGTAATCACTACATCAACGTTACAAGCCTTCATATCAACCCACATAGCGCCAGAGGCAATGCAGTCCAATACAAATAAACCATTCACGGAACGAACTGCCTCACCTACCGCCTTAAGATAATCATCCGGCAGAATAATTCCTGCAGAAGTTTCTACATGGGGAGCAAAGACTACTGCTGGCCTTTCTTTCTTAATGAAAGCAACAACCTCTTCAATGGGTGCAGGAGCAAAAACACCTTGAGTTGAATTTTCAAGTTGCTTGCCTTTGAGTACAGTCACATCAGAAGTGATATTGGCCAGATCAAAAATTTGAGTCCAGCGATAACTAAACCAACCATTACGCAGCACTAAGCATTTCTCATTATTAGCAAATTGGCGGGCAACGGCTTCCATGCCGAAAGTACCGCTACCAGGAACAATCACTGCAGAGCTCGCGTTATATGCGTCCTTTAAGACGCTAGAAATATCCACCATGACTTTTTTGAATTCTTCAGACATATGGTTCAGTGAGCGGTCGGTATACACCACCGAGAACTCTAATAGTCCGTCTGGATCAACATTGGGGAGTAAGCCTGGCATGGTAATTTCCTAAAAACATTTGGGTGAGCCTAAATGATACTGATTTAGTGCTAAAACGGTGCACGATCCTCTAATTAAGCTCTTAATAGTGATTTACAAGAGGATGGAAGGGGTTTTAGTGTTTTTGCCCCTTAACTGAGGAGATGATGATTCCACTCACAATCAAGGCAAATGCTAGTCCATGAAATGGTTGTGGAGGATCGCCCAGAAGTGCTGCTGATAATAGTGCGGTAAATAAAGGAATGAGATTTGCAAAAAAAGCGGCAACAGTAGGCCCCGCTCTCGTTACCCCCACCCCCCAAAATCGATATGCAATCAAGGAGGGGCCGATGGCAATAAAGATGATCAATGCCCATGACCACAGTTCCAGATGGATAAATGCATGCCCTGATGCAAATTCCAGACCATCGAATACTACTGTCCATAAAAAACCAATCATGACTTGGGCCATCAGAAATTCTGCCCACGGCCACTGGCGTTCATTACTACCCCCTGGATGACTAATCATCCAGCTATAAAAAGCCCATAAGATGGTAGCCAACATAATGAAGAGATCTCCAACAACCGCCTGCATAGAAAATACACTCGCAAGATCACCTCTAGTTAATACCAAGGCAACACCGATGATGGAAATTACTGCGCCAATCATTTGCAATAAGCTAGGTTTAACTTGGTAAAAAACAGCCCCAATGAAAAGCATCCAAATAGGCATGCTCGCACCAATCAGGGTAACGTTGATAGCAGTAGAAGTTTGCAGGGCCAAATAAAGAAGGACGTTATAACTCCCAACTCCTAATAAACCCAAAATCAAGAAGCGACGCGTGTTTTTCCAGAGAGGACTACCTGGTCTGAAGACGCGCCAGCCCAAAGGTAGCAAAAACAATGCTGCCAAGCCCCAACGGACCATACTTAAGGTAATTGGAGATATGCTTCCAACCAATATCTTCCCAGCAATGGCATTAGCGGCCCACAGCAAGGTTGCGGTAAGCAAATAGAAGGTAGTAGCAAAGTTTAGCTGGGGCATTCAAGCAAATGGGCAAAATAAGGGGTCCCAATGAGGGACTACCCCTGCATTGTAGAAACAAATGCCTGGTATTGCTAAGATAGAGGTTAACTGGGCTTCGGCCGGCATTAAAAAGAAGGGTAGATAGTGGCAATCATTACCAATATTGAAGACCTACGGGTACTTCATCAAAAACGCACTCCCAAGATGTTTTATGACTATGTTGATTCTGGATCTTGGACAGAATCCACCTATCGTGCCAACGAATCGGATTTTCAAAAGATTAAGCTTCGTCAACGTGTTGCGGTAGACATGACGAACCGTACTACCAAGACCACCATGGTCGGTCAAGAAGTTGCCATGCCGGTTGCACTGGCGCCTACTGGCTTGACAGGCATGCAACATGCTGACGGTGAAATCCTAGCAGCTAAAGCGGCTGAAAAATTTGGTGTGCCATTTTGCTTATCCACTATGAGCATTTGCTCAATTGAAGATGTAGCTGCACACACCACCAAACCATTTTGGTTTCAGCTCTATGTCATGAAAGATCGTGGCTTTATTGAGCGACTCATTGAGCGTGCAAAAGCGGCTAACTGCTCTGCCCTAGTGCTGACATTGGATTTACAGATTTTGGGTCAACGCCATAAAGATCTAAAAAATGGCTTATCCGCCCCACCCAAACTCACCATTGCCAACATGATCAACATGATGACTAAACCCCGTTGGTGCATGGGTATGGCTATGACACCGCGCAGAACTTTCCGCAATATTGTGGGGCATGCTACTGGTGTGGGCAATATGTCATCTCTATCTTCTTGGACGGCAGAACAATTTGATCCGGGCTTAAGCTGGGCTGATGTGGAATGGATTAAAAAACACTGGGGTGGAAAACTCATCATTAAGGGAATTATGGATGAAGGTGATGCCCGCTTAGCAGTCAACTCGGGAGCAGATGCCTTGATTGTTTCTAACCATGGTGGCCGTCAACTAGATGGTGCTGTTTCTAGTATTCATGCGCTTCCTGGAATTGTGAATGCTGTTGGTAAAGATATAGAGGTCTGGATGGATGGTGGCATACGCTCAGGTCAAGACGTATTAAAAGCATGGGCCCTAGGTGCACGTGGCACCATGATTGGTCGCCCCTTCCTTTATGGCTTGGGTGCTATGGGTGAAGCAGGCGTTACCAAGTGTCTAGAAATCATTCATAACGAACTGGATATCACAATGGCTTTTACAGGTCATCGGGATATCCAAAATGTTACCAAGGATATCTTGTACCCAGGGACATACTAAAATTAAATACATCCTTAACCACCCCTTTGTCGCTTTTGCCTTTACTTTTTTTGTCTGTGCAGCATCAGTTTGGTTTGGCAATGCAGCCCTTAGTAAATATCGCACCAAAGATAGTGAGACCGCTTCTGATTTAGGAATCATTCAAACCGCCACATTGACACTGTTGGGGCTCATTATTGGATTCACCTTCTCAATGGCAATTGATCGTCATGATCAGAGGGAGATCCTTGAGGAATCAGAAGCAAATGCAATCGGCACCGAGTACCTTCGCTCCGATCTTCTTCCGGCTCAAACTGCATCAGCAGTCAAAGTCTTGTTAAACAGCTATCTTGATCAGCGGATTTTATTTTATTCAAAGCAAGATCAAGAAACCGCCAAGGAAATTACCCGACAAACCAGAGAACTCCAGAACGCCCTCTGGAACGAGATTCTCCCTGCGGCTCGAACCCAGCCCAATGTAATGACTGCCTTAGTAGTTTCTGGCATGAATGATGTACTTAACTCTCAAGGGTATACACAGGCAGCCTGGTGGAATCGCATCCCCTTCACTGCGTGGGGGCTTATGGGGGCGATCGCACTGTGTTCCAATCTCTTGGTGGGCTTCGGAGCAAGAAACTTTTCGAACAATATCGCGCTCTTTATGATTTTTCCCTTCGTCATCGCCGTATCCTTCTTCCTGATCGCTGATATCGATAGTCCGAGGGGTGGCATTATTAAGATTGAGCCTAGAAATTTAATTCATTTAAAAAATAGCTTAAACCAAAGTAAAGTATTGCAGCACCTTAAATAGGCCTATATATGAAACGAGTAGTAGATGTATATAAAGATCGTGGGCGAGAATTAGTTTGGACTTACGTAATTCATTTGGGAAATCTCGAGTTTCATCCTGCTCAAATTGATTTTGAGGTGGAGGCCTTACGGCTCTCACAGTTGGATAAGCGCGGACCTGCCAATGAATTAAGTGCTAAAACTAGACTCTCTGTTAAATAAACACCTTATGAAACCACTCTCTAAAAAAGCTAAGATAGCAATCGGCTGGACCATCCTAATGACAGTAGTTGGTACGGCGATGTTGCATCAATGGGAATTCTTTGCCATGGGTTGCGCATCAATAGCCCTGTTATTAGTAGCAAATCACTACGATCTTCTAAAGGATCCTGAAGATAAAAAATGAGGATTCATTCTCTCGAATAAATCCTCATTGAATTGCCGTAATTAATCTTAGAGTGCTGGGTAGTCGGTATAACCCACTTCAGCACCACCGTAAAAGGTAGCGCGGTTATAAGGATTTAATGGTGCATTTACTTTGAAGCGCTCAGCCAAATCTGGATTGGAAATATACAAACGTCCATAAGCAACTGCATCAGCTAAGCCATCCTCTAATACTGTCTCACCCATCGCCTGGTTATAACCGCCAGCACTAATGAATTTTCCTTGATAAGCAGCACGGAATATCTCAGAAGTAATGGGGGCTGCCTCATCCACCTGATCATTGCCTCCAGCGCTAGTGGATCTTGGCTCGATCATATGAACATAAGCCAAGTTGTAGCTGTTTAATTGATTGATTGCGGCTGAAAATAAAGCCACTGGATCACTGTCGCTGATGTCATTAAAGCTCCCATAAGGGGATAGACGCACGCCAATACGATTTGTTGGGAATACTGTTGCGACAGTTTCAATGACCTCCCCCAATAAACGTAAACGATTTTCAATAGTGCCGCCATATTGATCGGTGCGTTGATTGGTTTTGTCATGCAAAAACTGATCTAACAGATATCCATTAGCCGCATGAATTTCCACACCATCAAAACCAGCGGCCTGAGCATTTTGTGCTGCTAATACATAATCCTTTAAGAGCTGAGTAATATCCTCAACGCCCATCGCCCTTGGAATTTCATAATCATATAGTTGCCAGTCTGCACCATAGGTTTGTCCTGCTGCTGCGATAGCTGAGGGCGCTATTGGATGGCCATGCTCTATATGCAATGAGGAATGGGAAATCCGGCCCACATGCCATAACTGAGCAACGATGGCGCCCCCTTTAGCATGCACTGCATCAACAATTTCTTTCCAAGCCATGGTTTGCTCAGGCGAGTAGATTCCAGGGGTGGCTGGGTAGCCCATTCCTAATGGAGAAATTTGAGTAGCTTCAGTAATGATGAGCCCTGCACTGGCTCGTTGGGCGTAATAGGTTTTGGCCAAAGGATTAGGTATATGACCAGCAATGGCGCGCATTCTGGTTAAAGGCGCCATCACAAGGCGATTCTTTAATCCAATCGCTCCTAGCTTGACTGGTGTAAACATGATTTCTTTTCCGGACATAGTAATCTTTCTTCTAAATTCCATTGAATAACTTGAGAGGGGACTGTAGCAAAATTAGCGCATTTCTGCTTGCAGTCATTCAATGTACTCTTAGGCCATGACACTTTTACGAATGCCACGGCTAACTCTTACGCCGACTTTAAATTGATCCACAATGCATGCGCAGAGCGCATTAAATTCTTCGATATGCGCAGTAGATGGGCGAGCAATCAAGGCAACAACGCGCTTTGGCGCTGGCTGAGCTAGGGGACGAGCTACCAGGCTGGAGCTATTTAATAAACCCCCTTTAACTGCCATTTCAGGTAGCAATGCAATGCCCATTCCAGACTCGACCATCTGCAAGAGGGTAAGCAAACTTGTGGCCTCTATACCATCTGCCTTATGAATATCGGAACGCTTGCAGGCTTGTAAGGTATGTTCGCGCAGACAATGCCCCTCTTCCAGCAGCAGTAAACGTTCAGCCATCTTGGCGGGCATCTGAATTTCTTTGCCTTTGAGTGCTGGATCGTCGGCTCTAGCAACTAACCAGAACTCGTCATTAAATAATTCTTTTACAAGCAAACCTTTAGTTTCATAAGGCAATGCAATTAATGCAAAGTCTAATTGATGCTCTGCCAGTCTGGTTAAAAGATTGGCAGTGAGATCTTCCCGAAGCGCGATTTTAAGATCTGGAAATCGCTCTCTTATCTCCGGCAATACATTGGGCAAGAGAAAAGGTGCGATAGTGGGTATGACACCTAAGCGAATGGTAGAGCTCATGGGTTTTCCACAGGCGCTAGCAAACTCTACTAAATCCTCAGAGGCAGCCAAAATCAATTTTGCGCGCTCTAACACCTCTAAACCAGTGGGGGTGATCGAGACATTTTGTCGGTCACGCTCCACTAGACGCAAACCCAAGCTCTCCTCCAATTCCTTAAGACCTGCACTAAGAGTAGATTGCCCTACAAAGCAAGCCTGGGCTGCGCGTGTGAAGTTGAGCTCCTTAGCTATCGCCACAAAGTAGCTCAACTGTCGTAGCGAAGGTAACAGCGTCATATTCCCGCCCTCCTTATTATCTAATAATTAGATTAATAATATCATTATTATTCATTGGACTGATTAATCAGCAGGGCTCACAATTCATCCCATGGTTGAGAAACCCTTTGTAAACAACTTTTAAATAGAGGAACAAAAATGGCACGTCCTGATATCAAAACCATTCAAAATTTGGAATCTGCATTTGCAGGCGAATCTATGGCTCACATCAAATACCGCTACTTTGCTAAATTAGCCCGCGCTGCTGGGGACGAAGAGACTGCGAAGATTTTTGAGGCTACCGCAGATCAAGAGGTAATGCATGCCTTCGGACACCTAGACTTGCTCTACCCCGCAAGCAGCATCACCCCCACCCGCGCTTTAGAGATTGCAATCGAAGGTGAAACCTATGAGTACACGGAAATGTACCCAGGATTTCGTAAAACCGCAGTTGAAGAAGGAAATGTAGCTGCCGTTCAAGAAATCGATGAACAAATCACTGAATCCAAAGAACATGCTGAGCAATTTCAGGCGGTATTGGCTAAAGCAGCTAAGCGCTTCGCGGCCCTTGCTAATGTGGAAGAGCGTCATGCCAATCACTACAAAAAAGCCTTAGAGAAGGCCAAAGAACTCGCTGCTCAGTAAGAGCAGGCATCAGAAACCAATTGAATTTAAACTGACAGACAAATTATTAAGGAAATATCATGAAAACTTGGCAATGTATCGTGTGTGGCTTCATTTATGACGAAGCTCAAGGCTTACCAGCAGAGGGTATCGCAGCAGGCACCGCTTGGAACGACATCCCTGAGGATTGGGAGTGCCCTGATTGCGGCGTAGCAAAATCTGACTTTGAGATGGTTCAGGTAGGTTAAGCATTCCATAATCCGACGTTTCACCCTGCATTTAATGATTTGCTTTATAAGGAAGCCCAGCTTTGGATCAACACACTTCACAATCTCCGCCCGCAATCGTCATCATTGGTAGCGGGCTGGCTGGGTATACCGTTATCCGTGAAATTCGTAAATTGGATAAAGCGGTTCCTATTACTTTAATCACTCAGGAGCCTGGATACTTTTACTCCAAGCCGATGCTCTCTACAGCACTAGCAAGTAATAAGAGTGCAGACCAACTCATCTCTACGAGTGTGGATGGTATGGCAAGTCAACTAGAGGTGACTATTCTTGGAGATACTTCGGTACTAGCAATTGATACCCACTCCCAAACAATTACCACCTCAAAAGGAGCTCTTTCTTATGGAAAGTTAGTGATGGCCTTGGGTGCAGATCAAATACGCCTCCCCCTGCAAGGTAATGCTGCTACTGAAGTGTTGACCGTTAATGATTTGGAAGATTACGCGGTCTTTCGTCAAAGCATTTCTGGCAAAAAGAAGGTGGCTATCTTAGGAGCGGGATTAATTGGATGTGAGTTCGCAAACGATCTGGTTTTGGGATCCTATGAAGTAGATGTCATTGATCTAGCGCCACAAGTTTTAGGGCGCCTACTCCCACAAGCGGCTGCTGTAGAGTTACAAAACAAACTGAGCGAAGCTGGAGTACGTTGGCATTTTGGCACTACCGTTCAATCGATTGATCGTGAAGGTGAGCTGTTACAAGTTACCCTAGCCAATGGCAACATTTTCACCAGTGATGTCGTTCTCTCGGCTGTAGGATTAAGACCAAGATTGGATTTAGCAAAGACTGCAGGCATCAATACTGCTCTAGGTATTCAGGTCAACCGCCAATTAGAAACTAGCGCCAAGAATGTCTATTCCATTGGAGACTGTGCTGAAGTAGATGGCTTGGTATTGCCCTATGTCATGCCCATCATGCAAGCAGCTCGGGTATTAGCACCCAATCTATTAGGTCAAGAGATAGCCCTCACCTACCCAGCAATGCCTGTCATGGTCAAAACACCAACCCTTCCCACTATCGTCTCCCCTCCAGCCAAGGGCTCTGAGGGCGACTGGAAGATCAATCCTGTTGAGGGCGGCCTTGAAGCTCGATTTGAGTCGGTTGATGGCAAGTTAATTGGCTTTGTACTTCTAGGAATAGCGACTAGTCAACGCGGCGCCCTAACTAAAGAATTGCCCGCTATTTTGCAGTAGAGAAATAATGAGTATGTGGAAATAGAAAAGGCCCGCATTGCGGGCCTTTTGCTTACAACGAAATTAACTGGTTATGAAACGATCACAAACCAAGTAGTGTTGTGTGACTGCGCAACCATCAAGAACAACATAGGGATGGA
>CAIKGX010000059.1 GCA_903827075.1 uncultured beta proteobacterium
GATCGTCAATAAACGCTTCCTAGATGTGCAACAAATTAATAGTCATGAGCGTGCCCTAATGCAAAGATTGATTGCGGAAAAAGGAATGGAGAATTTACTTGTTTAAGCGCGAGCATCATCAAAAAATTTCCGAGGTTCTTCAAAGGCTTGATGCTCAGATCTTAAAAGATCATGCTTGTTATTTTGGTGGTGGGACTGCAATTGCCTTAATGAATGGGGAGTATCGAGAATCGGTAGACATTGATTTTTTAGTTTCAGATCTTACGGGGTATCGAGCTCTACGTGAATTACTGACAGGTCCAGAAGGAATGGCGGCCATCACAAAAAGTGGCAGGGAGTTGGTTCTCGCTCGAGAAATTCGCACAGATCAATACGGTATTCGAGCAATGCTTCGAGTGGGCGATATCAATATTAAGTTTGAAATTATTTCGGAAGGGCGCATTGCATTTGATGCCCCAAAAGGCAAAGATTACGTAGGTGAAATTGCCACATTATCAAGAATTGATTTAATAGCTAGCAAGCTTTTAGCGAATACAGATCGATGGAATGATGATAGTGTTTTTTGCCGAGACGTAATTGATCTAGCAATGATGAAAGTGAATAAAAAGGAATTTCATCAAGCAGTTGAAAAGGCAATTACGGCATACGGTAATAGTGTTCTTGTCAGTCTAGACAAGGCAATCGATCGACTAATTACAAAGGAGGGTTTGCTGGATAGGTGTATTACAGTGATGAAGATTTCAGTACCTCGAGCCGTGCTTCGGCAAAACTTAGAGAACTTAACAGCAATAAGACTTGCTGATGCAATTGGCAGAAATAAAAAAGGGACTATTAAGGCGATAACAGACAAGGAGCTCGATACATTCTTGGAGAAGGATTTGCCTGAAATAGGTGATGTATTGGACTACCTTAAAGATAAGTAAGGCTAGTTTCTTAAAGCTGAAATTCCCTGTAATGCCTATACAGGTTGGCAATCGACGCAAAGCCAAGCACCACAATCAGGACGGCAAATAGGTATTCTGTTGTGAGGTAGGTAAAGATGCCTGCCTGAATCAATACCGCTGCGCCAACAAAGGCGGCGATCGAGCCAAATACCACCAGTTTGAAGTTCGGAATAAAGGCGCCTAAGGTAATTGCAACAAACAGCAGAATTAATTCGGAGATCAGGCTATCAGCAGTCACAAAAATACTGTTCGTTAATTCTGGATTGGTGAGCTTGCCTAAAACAGCAATCACCAGGATGCTGGCAAGAACAGCAAAGTTTAACTTTGCTTTTTGCAGGATCGTTTTGAGTTGATCATTCATATGGGTGGCTTGTTAGTGAATACTTAGTAGTTAGGGCTACCGCTGAAAACGATGCTAATACCAATCCACAATAAAACGAAAGCGACCAAAATCGTGACACCCAGTTTCTTGAGGAAGTACTCCAAGGTATCCATGTAAGCCTCATCATTTCTGCCAAAGTGCTTATCAAAGCGCTTCCATACCAAGCGAGCAGCAATCAAGGGTAAAAGCATGGCAACAATGCCAAAAAGAACGGTAAAAGTGGTATCCATCTAAATTCATTTCCTCTAAGCAAATGGCCAGCTTTAGAGGCCATATAAAAGAGCTAAGAATACCCGTTTTTGAACTGTGACCCCGCTGATGAGGGATGGTCTGCGGCTCTATATGCTCTAAAACCCGCAGTTTGTTGATACAGTAGAGCCTTTAGTGCTATTTCTCTTCTCAAAAGGCCCTTCCATGTCCGAATTATCCGTAGCCCAAATTCAAGAAATCCGCGCTTCCGTATTGGGTGCTGTGGCCAAAGTTCCTGGTGCCCTCATTGGACTTGGGATTCTTTTTATTGCCTTGGGCATGATTGGAGTAGCCGGTCAGACCCTCTTTTCTTTTGTCACGATTAATATGCTCGGCGCATTTTTGATTGTTGGTGGTGTCCTGCAGTTTGCCCATGCCATGAAATCACAGGGCTGGAAGAGTGTAGGTATTCAGATTCTCTTAGCTGTTTTGTATATTGCAGCTGGATTATTTACTTGGCTATTTCCCATTCCTGCTTTAGAGGCCATTACCTTGTGGCTTGCCGCTATCTTTTTTGTGACCGGTTTTTTGCGTCTCATCTCCGCATTTCAGCATCGCCATTTTGGCGAATGGTTTTGGTTGATTCTTTCATCTGCGATTTCTATTTTGATGGGTCTACTCATCATGAACGGTTACCCAGAAACTAGCTTGTGGTTGCCCGGCCTATTGATCGCCATTGAATTACTCCTTCAAGGTTGGTCATTGCTCTTTATGGGTTTAGCAGCACGTAACCTCATTAAGAGCAAGTAATACAAAGTACATCATGAAAAAAACGGATCTATATAAAAACCTCGCTTTAGCAACTGCGCAGAAAATGAAGAATGCTACTAAGGTACCTAAGCCCGGTACAGCAGAAGAAATTGCCAAGACCAAGAAAGAGCTGGCCAATAGCAATCCTTTGCTCGCCTCTTTAATGGGCAAAGCGAAGTCAAAGTAATCTTGATTGAATCACTGAACAAGTGCGTTCCATTGCTGCGAAGCCTTCTTCATCGCTTTTATTAATAGATCTTCTTAAGGTCTTTGCAGCACTCCTCATTATTCTGCATCACCTCTCTAGTTATGGACAGATGGCGGTAGATGCCAGAGCGGTACTACCCAGCTTGATGACTTACTTATTTGAGTATGGTCGCTATGCCGTCCAGATCTTTTTGGTGATGGCAGGATACTTAGCGGCGCAATCTTTAACACGTTTTGCCAATGCTAAGTTCAACTCTCAAATGTTATTGAGGGTGATCATTAATCGCTACCTTCGTTTGTTTGCACCTTATATTGCTGCTCTGATCTTCACCATCTTCTGCGCATGGCTTGCACGCTTTTGGGTCAATGATGAGTTTGTAGGCGAGACGGAGACCTTGGGCCAATTTATAGCTCATCTGTTTTTCTTGCAAGGCATTCTAGGTCTTAACTCTATCTCTGCTGGTGCTTGGTATGTCGCGATTGATTGGCAGCTCTATTCCGTTCTGGCCATCCTGCTGATTTCTTTTTCTTCTTATCAGGCTCTGATTTGGCTCCTCAGTATTGTGGCAGTGAGCTCTTTGTTGTACTTTAACCGCTCCGATCAATATGAGGCTTATTTCATTTACTTTATTGGTTCTTATGGTTTGGGTGTACTGGCTTATTTGAGTAAAAACTTTGCTGATAGCAAAATCAATCAGATTGCCAAATTGGCTTTGCTGGGCATTGGATTGATCATTCTGTTTTCGTCATTTGAGCAGGTTTGGTTACGCAATATCCTAGCGTGGTTTGTTGCGGTCATTCTTTTGCTATGGGGCAATACAGCCTATCCAAAAGCGGGAATGGGAGAAGGCAGTAAGGAGAGATGGGGTTTGCTAAAGATGATTGCTTGGGGCGCTCAGCGATCGTATTGCGCTTTCTTAATTCACTTTGCATTTATCTTGTTGGCCAATACGCTGTACATTGCCCTAGGCCTGCATATTTATGAAAGTGGCACCCTGGCTTTAGGACTCATGCTGGGTGTTGTGGTCTGTAGCGGGTTTGCTGCGAATATCTTGTACCAATGGGTAGAGCTACCGGCACTCAAATTAAAGATATAAGTTTTAAATGCCCATGTCTTTTAAAACGCGGAAGATTTCTCGATACGCCTTAGGCGGTTTATTCAATTCTTTTTCTCTGCGAGCATTGCGAATCAGCGTGCGCATATTCTGAATATCCATATCTGGATACTGCTCGATCATTTTGGTGAAGGTTTCATCATTGGCAATTAATCGATCGCGATAAGACTCCAGGAAATGGAGCTTGGCCGTCTCCGCTTTACTGACCCCTTGAATCGCATCTAGGCGCTTCTGAATTGCCGCCAACTCTTCTTCATCCAAAAAGCGCATGAGTTTGCCTAGATATTGCTTATGACGACGTATCGCCTCAAAACTCTTAATTTTGTTCGTTTCCCCGATAGCCACTTTAATAGCCTCATCCATAGGGATGGTCTTTAAAGCATCGCTGCTCAGAGCTGCCAATACTTCGGCCAGCTTCTGGCGCTCGGTCATTTGGCGCTTTAGCTCTGATTTGCTTGGCCCATCATCCAAATCATCTTTCTTGGGGGTGCGATTTTTTTCATTGACATGCATGGGCTTATTTTAGACGGGTATTACGCCAGACTTCTGTATTTGTCAGTCATTTCTGGGGGATCAGCCTATTTCGCTGGCTTGGTAAATAATAGGGAGCAAAATAACGGTCAAAACAGGTTCTAGATTGAAGTAAGCCAAAGAACAAGATACAGAGTGAGACAAAGTAAATAAATGACCCAAGCAAATACTTACGACTACATCATCATCGGTGCGGGTAGTGCTGGTTGTTTATTAGCCAAGCGTCTGACTGAGAATCCCCAGAAGCGCGTGCTCTTAATAGAGGCGGGTAAGAATGACAATTACATCTGGATTCATATTCCAGTGGGGTATTTGTATTGCATCGATAACCCACGAGCAGATTGGCGCTTTAAGACCGCTCCTGAAAAAGGGCTTAATGGCCGTTCATTACTCTATCCCCGTGGCCGAGTCTTAGGTGGTTGTTCTTCAATCAACGGCATGATTTATATGCGTGGCCAAGCAGGAGATTACGCGTCTTGGGTTGCGGCAACTGGTGATGACGCTTGGTCTTGGAGTAATGCACTCAAGCGCTATAAAGCATTTGAGGATTACCACGGCGATGCAAATGAGTGGCATGGTAAAGGGGGTGAGTGGACGGTATCAAAGCAACGCCTGCGGTGGCCCATCATGGATGTCTTTCGAAAGGCCGCAGTCGAAGCGGGTATTCCGTCATCGGATGACTTTAATCAAGGCGATAACTTTGGTGTTGGTTACTTTGATGTCAGTCAGCGCAAGGGTTGGCGTCTCAATACCTCTAAAGCATTTTTGCGCGATGCTGCCAAGCGTCCCAATCTCACGGTGCTCACTGAAGCGGTAGTCAATAGACTACTCATTGATCCCATGACAAAAAATTGTTATGGCGTGCAATACATTAAGGATGGCAAGACCTCAGAAGTAATTTGCGATATTGCTAAACTAGGAGAAGTGATCCTTAGTGCTGGCTCAATTGGTAGCGTACAGATCTTAGAGCGCTCTGGCGTGGGGGCAACCGCCCATCTTCATAGCTTAGGTATTCCAGTAATGAGTGACCTGCCTGGTGTGGGTGAGAACTTACAAGACCATTTGCAATTGCGCATGATCTATAAAGTCAATGGCATTAAAACTTTAAATACCAAAGCCAATACGCTCTTTGGCAAGATGATGATTGGTCTGGAATACATCTTTAAGCGATCTGGTCCGATGTCCATGGCACCATCGCAACTGGGCGCATTTGCCTACAGTTCACCCGAACAAAAATCGGCCAATGTGGAGTATCACGTGCAACCCTTATCGCTCGAAAAGTTTGGTGAAGATTTGCATTGCTTTAATGCATTTACAGCGAGCGTGTGTAATTTGCGTCCCACTTCGCGCGGTAGTGTGCATATTCATTCCATAGATCCTGAAGTACCTCCTGTTATTAGTCCAAACTATTTATCGACTGATGAGGATCGTAAAGTAGCTGCAGAATCCTTACGCCTCACACGAAAAATGGTGGGCAGTCCTGCACTGCAGCCTTACACCCCGGACGAGTACAAACCAGGTAAGCAGTATCAAACTGATGAAGAATTGATTAAAGCGGCCGGCGATATTGGCACGACGATCTTCCATCCAGTAGGCACTTGCAAGATGGGGCGTGCAGATGATCGGATGGCGGTACTCGATTCTCAACTTCGGGTGAGGGGTATTCATCATCTGCGGGTCGTCGATGCTTCCGCAATGCCTACGATTACATCGGGCAATACTGCTGCGCCAACGATGATGATTGCGCAGCGCGCTGCACAGCTGCTCACCGGTGAATAAGCCCCACTTGCAGGCGCATAAAAGTACTCAGCTACCTTTAAGTCATCTTCTGCTGGCTTTGGGTATTGTGGCGGTATGGGGTACCAATTTTGTTGTCATTAAAAATTGCCTGGACGCCTTTCCACCATTCTTTTTTGCTGCACTGCGCTATATCTTTGCCTTATTGCCTTTTGTTTTTTTTATTCCGAAGCCAAAAGTGTCTTGGGGCAATCTGTGTATTTATGGGTTGGCTACAGGAGTGGGGCAGTTCGGGGTGATGTATTACGCCATGCAGAGCCAGATCTCCCCGGGTTTGGCCTCTTTGGTTATTCAGACTCAGGTATTTTTCACGATTGGCTTTGCCATGTTCTTTGCTAAAGAAGGGCTGAAGTTTTATCAGTCAGTAGCAGTAGCAGTAGCGATGACGGGATTAGGAATTATTGCACTGCACACAGACGCAAGCACGACTTTCATTGGAATTGCCTTGGTCGTGTTCTCTGGTCTATCTTGGGGAGTAGCCAATACGGTCAGCCGTCGGGCAGGCGCGATCAACATGCTCTCGTACGTGGTTTGGGCCAGTGCCTTTTCGATCCCACCGCTATTGTTGATATCGCTGGTATTCGAGGGCGGTGCTCAGCACCTTGGTGAGGTCATGCTGGCAGCTCCACTAGGGGCTTGGATTGGCGTGCTCTGGCAGTCTTGGGGTAACACGCTCTTTGGTTATGCTGCTTGGGGTTGGCTCCTGTCTAAACACCCAGCAGCAATTGTTGCTCCCGCTCCCTTACTGGTGCCCATATTCGGAATGGGGGCATCTGCTTTTTTCTTAGATGAAGCTCTACCTCTGTGGAAGGTGGCGGCAGCTAGCTTGGTCATTATTGGTTTAATGATTAATCTTTTTTGGCCTAGCTTGCAAAACCAACTGAGAAAGTATTTTTAAGAATGGGAATTATCTCTTAGGGCTAATGTAAAACCCTAATACAAACCCCTTTTTTTGTCTCTGTATTCACAGTAATATAACTATTCGTTATCAGTTGTATCTATAAAAAAGTAATTATCTAATTAGAATTTTTAGTCATGGAGACTTTATGAATATTCGTCGTCACATTTTTGCAGTAACCACTGCTGCAATGCTCTCAACCGGTGCTTACGCTGCCGACATTAAAGTGGGTGTTACAGGACCGTATACAGGCGGCTCATCCTCAATGGGTGTGAGCATGCGTGATGGCGTACGTCTTGCTACAAAAGAAATTAATGCTGCTGGCGGCGTTAATGGCAACATGCTCGTATTAGTCGAACGCGACGATGAAGCGAAGAACGAACGTGGCGTGCAAATTGCACAAGAGTTGATCAATAACGAGAAAGTGGTTGCTACTTTAGGTTTCATCAATACTGGTGTTGCATTGGCCTCACAGCGTTTCTATCAAGAAGCGAAGATTCCAGTAATGAATAACGTAGCTACAGGTACGTTGATTACCAAGCAATTCCCTAACGCGCCTGAAAATTATATTTTCCGTACTTCCGCTGCTGATAATATCCAAGCGCCGCTGATCGCAAAAGAAGCGGTTGAAAAGCGTGGCTTGAAGAAGGTGGCCATTTTGGCTGACTCCACAAACTACGGTCAGTTAGGTCGTGAGGATATGGAAAAATCACTGAAGACCTATGGTGTCACTCCTGTTGCTGTTGAGAAATTCAATCTTGGTGACGTGGATATGACCTCACAATTGCTCAAAGCAAAAAATGCTGGGGCTGATGTAATTTTGACTTACGCTATTGGACCCGAGTTGGCACAAATTGCGAACGGTATGGCTAAGTTGGGTTGGAAGAAACCCATGATTGGTAGCTGGACATTGTCTATGGCTAGCTTTATTGATACCGCTGGAAAAAATGGTAATGGCGCAACAATGCCAGAAACATTTATTCAAAGCCCTCCAACAACAGCAAAACGCAAGGTCTTTGTAGAAAACTACCTTAAAGAGTTCAAACCAAAGAACGGCGTCATTGCTTCACCAGTATCAGCAGCTCAAGGGTATGACTCTGTATACATCTTCGCAGCCGCCCTGAAGCAAGCCAACAGCACTGAAGGGCCAAAAATCTTGGCAGCTCTACAAGATTTGAAGACTCCGGTTGAGGGCGTAGTAATGACTTATAACAAGCCATTCTCTGCAACGGATCACGAAGCCATCAAAATGAAAGATGTGGTGATGGGCGTGGTTGAAAACGGCCGCGTGGAGTTCTTGAATGCTGAGGATGCAGTAGCCAAAAAGAAGTAAGACCTTGGTTGGTACGCAGTGATGAGCATTTATATTGCGCTGCACAATTAGAAAATGCAAAGCGCCGCCCACAAAGCGGCGTTTTGCTTACAATGTCGGATTCGTTAATAAAACAGTTTTAAGTATATTTAGGCCAATCACATGGACATGTTTGCACAAATCCTCTCGAGCGGTATAGCGGTGGGGATGATCTACGCGGTCATCGCTTTCGGTTTCCAGCTCACTTTTGCCACTTCAGGCACATTGAACTTTGGTCAAGGTGAAGCCCTCATGTTAGGCGCTTTGGTCGGTTTGACTTGCGTTGATACTTTTGGCATGAATTACTGGGTCATGATTCCCGTGGTTTGTATCTTCGGCATGATCCAAGGTAGCTTTGTTGAGTTGATTGGTGTTCGCCCCGCAATCAAAATTAAATCGGAGTTTGGTTGGATTATGTCCACCATCGCTCTGGGCATCATTTTCAAAAACATTGCTGAAAATGTTTGGGGTCGCGATGCATTGCCATTCCCATCGCCTTTACCAATGGAGCCAATGACTTTTCTAGGCGCTAATATTTTGCCAATGGAAATCTTAGTAGTCGTTGGCGCTTTAGTCATGATGCTATTAGTAGAGTTTTTTAATCGCAAAACAATTTACGGTAAAGCAGTGGTGGCTACTGCGAACGATCGCGATGCTGCTGGCCTCATGGGTATCAATACCAGCATGGTGATTACCTTCTCCTATGCCTTGTCTTCATTGACCGCTGCTTTTGCTGGTGTATTGATTGCGCCATTGACTTTAACGGGTGCGACCATGGGTGGCGCTCTAGGCTTGAAGGCCTTTGCGGTTGCCATTATTGGCGGTTTATCTAGCGGTATGGGGATTATTGTGGGCGGCTTGATTTTGGGAATTGTGGAGACCGCTACCGGTTTTTATATCTCCACTGGATACAAAGATGTGCCAGGCTTGATCTTGCTCTTGCTCGTACTTGCCTACAAACCATCCGGCCTCTTTGGTAAATCAGCAATTAAGAAAGTTTAATGATGAAATTGAAGTCCCATATACCTCTATTAATTGCGATAGTCGCACTGATTTGCGTACCGCTATTTATTCACAACCCGTATTATATTCACCTGATTGAAACGATTCTGATCTACACCATTTTGTTATTTGGTTTGGATATCGTGGTGGGCTATGTCGGTCAAGTTTCTTTGGGGCATGCTGCTCTTTTTGGAATTGGTTCCTATACAGCGGGTGTTTTGTACTTCCACTTTGGTTGGACTATCTGGGGAACCATTCCAGCATCTATTATCGTGACTGCCATCTTCGGCGGCATCTTGGCCTTACCAGCATTAAAGGTCATTGGACCTTATCTGGCGATGGTGACCTTAGCCTTTGGAACCATTGCGCAGATTTTGATTAACGAGATGACTTGGTTGACTGAAGGCCCATTAGGTATCAAGATTCCAAAGCCTGAGTTAATGGGTGTTCCGATGACCAAGGCTGAGTACTTCTGGTTAGTCTCCGCCGTCTTAATCATCGCTTTAGTGGTAGTAGATCGTTTTGTGAAATCCCAAATGGGTCGTGCCTTTGAAGCCTTGCGTGACAGCCCGATTGCTTGCGACTGTATGGGTGTATCGGTGTATCGCTTTAAGGTGATTGCCTTTGTGATTAGTGCGGGCTTTGCTGGTTTAGCAGGTTGCTTGTACTCTTACTCGGAACAGTACATTTCACCGAACACCTATAACAATGAATTGGCAGTGCTCTTTTTGCTCGGCATCATTATGGGTGGGCGTAAATCACGTTTAGGTGCAGTGATTGGTGCAGCGATTATTGTCCTTTTACCCAAATTACTCGACGATATTTATCTGTTCCGTATCGTCGCTTCGATCATTGCAATCGTTGTAGTGGCTGGCGCCGGCATGTCTTTAGCTAAGAATCTGACTACGCCAAAACGCGTAGCGATTCCCTTGGCTGGTGTGGTGGGCTTGGCGATTTTCTCCTTCTGGCTCAATAGCATCTCCGACTGGCGCCTGAGTATTTTTGGTTTCATGATTTTGCTGGTGGTGTATTACTTGCAAAACGGTATTGTTGGTTTTGCTAAGAGCTTTTACCAATCGATGGTTGGGAAAGCAAAAACCACTCGTGGTGAAGAGGCTGAAGTGGTGGATGACTCCATTAGCTTTATTAGTACCGTGGCCAATCAAAATACCGGCGCTGAACTGTTAAAAGTCGATTCCATCTTGATGCAGTTTGGTGGTTTGAAGGCCTTGAATAACGTCAGCTTGAGCATCAAGCGCGGCACCATTCATGGCTTGATTGGTCCAAACGGCTCTGGTAAGAGCACGATGATGAACGTGTTGACGGGTATTTATATTCCAACCGCTGGTAGTGTTTTGTTCTCTGGTGAGAGCGTGGTGGGTAAAACCTCTTCAGATATTGCGTTATCAGGCATTGCCCGTACCTTCCAAAACGTTCAGCTTTTCGGTGAAATGACAGCAATCCAAAATATTTTGGTTGGCCTACATCACACCTTCAAATCGAATATGGTGGAAATTGCCTTGCATCTGCCGCGGTACAAGAAAGAAGAGTATGAGGCACATGGACGTGCATTGGCACTTCTCAAATTCGTGGGATTGGAAGATCTGGCTAATGAAGAAGCGCGTAACTTGCCATACGGTAAGCAACGCCTCTTAGAGATTGCCCGTGCTTTAGCTTTAGATCCAGAATTACTCTTGCTTGATGAACCAGCAGCGGGATTAACAGCCCCTGACATTAAAGAGCTCTTGCGCATTATTCGTAAGATCCGTGACAGCGGCATTACCTTTATCTTGATTGAGCATCACATGGATGTGGTGATGTCAGTGTGCGATACCGTTTCTGTATTGGACTTCGGTCAGAAGATTGCAGAAGGTAAACCCGCTGAAGTTCAGGCAGACGAGAAGGTGATTCATGCCTACTTGGGTACTTAATCACTAGAACCATATTGAATCGGTAAATACCATGTTATCTATTAAGAATCTTGAAGCAGGCTACGGCAAAGTAAAAGTTCTGCACGGCATCAATATTGATGTTCCAAAAGGGCAGGTCATTACTTTGATTGGTTCTAACGGCGCCGGCAAAACCACCACCATGCGCGCTATCACCGGCATGATTAAGCCGACCGCTGGTGAAGTCACCTTAAGTGGCGAAAAAATTGATGGTTATGACTCTCATAAAATCGCCCGCTTAGGTTTGGCTCACAGCCCAGAAGGACGCCGTGTATTTACGACGATGTCTGTCAATGACAACCTCTTGTTGGGCGCCTTTCCTCGCTTTATTGGTAGTCGCCCTAAAGGCGATATTAAGGATGACTTAGAGCGCGCCTTAGAAATGTTCCCACGCCTAAAAGAGCGTCGCAACCAATTGGCTGGTACTTTATCGGGCGGTGAACAGCAGATGTTGGCGATGGCTCGGGCAGTCATGTTAAATCCAGAAATTATTCTCTTGGATGAGCCATCAATGGGTCTGGCGCCAATCTTGGTAGAGGAAGTATTTCGGATTATTACCAACCTCAAGTCTCAAGGCGTCACCATGTTATTGGTGGAGCAGTTTGCC